>NZ_AP025492.1:3300000-3575998 GCF_024347515.1 Vibrio gigantis | reverse complement strand
GGTGCCCTCACTCTATTTAAGTAATATGAAATGACTGCTAATTTTACCTGTTGATAAGTCAGATCACCAGCAATTGATCACAGATCCAGTGAATAAGATCCAAGTTATTCACAATAAATTTGTAATTTATCGGTGGATCCACACATCTTGCCCCTAATTTACTCACATAATGATCCACTTATGCCCGGATCCTTGCTAGTTATCCCCAAATCGGGAATTCAATCTGGTTATGGTTAATAACATCTGGTTATTTATTCTATTGAGCATTTTCCCAGTAACATCCAATCCCATAAATATAAGGAGTTACCAAATGAATAACTGGATTAAGGCTGCAATTGCGGCTATCGCACTCTCTGCTGCTACTGTTCAAGCTGCGACTGAAGTTAAAGTCGGCATGTCTGGTCGCTACTTCCCATTTACTTTCGTTAAACAAGACCAGCTACAAGGTTTTGAAGTGGATTTATGGGATGAGATCGGTAAACGTAACGACTACAAAGTTGAATACGTAACAGCTAACTTCTCTGGTCTGTTTGGTCTTCTTGAAACGGGTCGCATCGACACCATTTCAAACCAAATTACAATGACGGATGCACGTAAAGCGAAATACCTATTCGCAGACCCATACGTAGTAGACGGCGCACAAATTACCGTTCGTAAAGGCAATGACAGCATTAAAGGTATCGAAGACCTTGAAGGCAAGACTGTTGCAGTAAACCTAGGCTCAAACTTTGAACAACTGCTTCGCAGCTACGACAAAGATGGCAAGATCAATGTAAAAACCTACGACACAGGTATTGAACATGATGTTGCACTGGGCCGTGCCGATGCATTCGTAATGGATCGCTTATCAGCACTAGAGCTTATCAAGAAGACTGGTCTACCATTACAACTAGCAGGACAGCCATTCGAAACCATTGAAAACGCTTGGCCTTTCGTGGACAACGATAACGGCAAAAAACTGCAAGCCGAAGTAAACGAAGCATTAGCAGCAATGCGCGCAGATGGTACGCTAGAAAGTATCTCTCAGAAATGGTTTGGTGCAGACATTACTCAGAAGTAATCACTCACTTCACCATTCAAGGCCCACTGCTTTATACAGCGGTGGGCTTTTTGCTTTTGTGCACTGATTAAAAAACCTGATAGAACAGTACTTCCAATAAAAATACGAGATAAATTATGGGATTTGACTTTAATTACATGCTAGAGCTGTTGCCGATACTACTGAAGTATTTAGGCACCACGATGGAGATGGCGACTTGGGGCTTGTTCTTTGCTCTGATCCTGTCTCTGATACTGGCGAATATTCGTGTATTCAAAATCCCAGTACTCGACCAATTGAGCCAGCTGTACATTAGCTTCTTCCGAGGAACACCATTGTTGGTACAGCTGTTCCTCCTTTATTATGGCTTACCACAAGTATTCCCGTGGATGGTTGGGTTGGATGCATTCAGCGCCGCTGTGATTGGCTTAACCCTGCACTTTGCCGCGTATATGGCAGAAAGTATTCGTGCAGCGATTATCGGTATTGATCGCAGCCAGATGGAAGCCAGTCTTTCGGTAGGTATGACAACCAGTCAAGCCATGCGTCGCGTGATCTTGCCACAAGCAACTCGCGTGGCACTGCCATCATTGATGAACTACTTCATCGACATGATCAAATCGACTTCCCTTGCATTCACCCTAGGTGTAGCCGAAATCATGGCTAAAGCTCAGATGGAGGCTTCTTCAAGTTTCCGCTTCTTCGAGGCTTTCTTAGCGGTGGCGCTGATTTACTGGGGCGTGGTGGTTGTCCTCACTCGTATTCAAATCTGGGCTGAAGTGAAACTGAATAAGGCATATGTACGATGATCAAATTACAAAATATCCACAAGCAGTTTGGTGACACCGAAGTTTTGAAAGGGATCAACCTAGAAATCAAACAAGGTGAGATAATTGTCATCATAGGTTCAAGTGGCACAGGTAAGTCTACCCTACTGCGTTGTGTGAATTTTCTAGAGCAAGCCGATCAAGGCACGATTTCGATTGATGACATCAAGGTTGATACTCAGAAACACACTAAGGCAGAGGTGCTTGCACTTCGTCGTAAAACCGGTTTTGTGTTCCAAAACTATGCACTGTTCGCTCACCAAACCGCAAGACAGAATATTGCTGAAGGTTTAATTACTGTTCGTGGTTGGAAAAAGCAGCAAGCCCATGAAAAAGCACAACAAATACTTGATGATATTGGCTTAGGTGACAAAGGTGATAGCTACCCAGCCTCTCTCTCAGGTGGCCAACAACAACGGGTTGGTATTGGCCGTGCAATGGCACTACAACCAGAGCTATTATTGTTTGATGAGCCGACTTCAGCACTCGATCCTGAGTGGGTTGGCGAAGTGCTTAACCTAATGAAAAAACTGGCAAATCAGCACCAAACCATGCTGGTGGTTACCCATGAAATGCAGTTCGCTAGAGAGGTCGCAGACCGAGTGATCTTCATGGCTGACGGTCATATTGTCGAACAGGGATCTCCACAGGATATTTTTGGTAATCCACAGGATCCTAAATTAATAAAATTCTTAAATAAGGTTGGGATCGACTAAGGATCCTTGTGATTTTAGTTATTCTACGTATAATCCCCCGACCGGAATTTTAGTTAACCCAATCATTGACACTTTTTGTGACAGTGATTACAATTCCGCCTCTTTGTTGAGAGGCGTCGGTTTTCCTTTCTTATATAAAGAAGAGAAAAAATGCCCACGCCGGGTTTAACAAAAACCTAAAACTACTGATCAGTAAGGTAATTACAATGAAACGCACTTTTCAACCTACAGTTCTAAAGCGTAAGCGTACTCACGGTTTCCGTGCTCGCATGGCTACTAAGAACGGTCGCGCAACAATCAATGCACGTCGTGCAAAAGGCCGTAAGCGTCTTTCTAAGTAATCTTTGATTATTTTGAATAAGCTAGCCTTCGGTCGGGAGTTACGCTTGTTAACTCCCGAACATTATCAAAATGTCTTCAAGCAAGCTCATCGAGCTGGCTCTCCTCATTTCACCATCATTGCTCGAAATAACTCTCTTTCAAATCCTCGTCTTGGATTAGCCGTTCCGAAAAAGCAGATTAAAACAGCCGTGGGTCGTAACCGATTCAAGCGTCTTACTCGTGAAAGCTTTCGTAACACTCAACACAAACTTCCTAACAAAGATTTTGTTGTAATCGCTAAGAAGAGCGCGCAAGATTTAAGCAATGAAGAAATGTTCAAGCTACTCGACAAATTATGGCTTCGCCTGTCTCGCCCTTCGCGTGGATAGCGCTAATACCCATCTATTTTTATAGATGGTTTATTAGTCCACTCATCGGCCCACGCTGCCGATTTACTCCAACCTGCTCTTTATATGCGATAGAAGCGTTGAAAGCTCACGGTTTTGTAAAAGGGTGTTGGTTATCAGGCAAACGTCTATTAAAATGCCATCCTTTGAACGAAGGGGGCTTTGACCCCGTTCCACCAGTCCAAAAACAAGACAGAGATAAATAACGATGGATTCTCAACGTAATATCCTGTTAATCGCATTGGCTTTGGTTTCTTTCCTACTGTTCCAACAATGGAACGTAGCTCAGAATCCAGCACCACAAGCGGTTGAGCAGGCACAATCTGGCAGCACCCTACCAGCGCCATCTTATGCAGATGATCTAGACCCGGCTCCTGGTCAAGTTGCTTCTTCTGCTAAAACTATCACAGTAACAACTGATGTACTGACTCTGTCAATTGATACGGTTGGTGGTGATGTCGTTAAAGCAAACCTAAACGATTACTCTGCAGAGTTCGATTCTGAAGACACTTTTGTTCTTCTTAAAAACGAACCAGGTCACCAATTTATCGCTCAAAGCGGTCTAGTGGGTCCTCAAGGTATCGATTTAAGCAGCACTAACCGCCCTAGCTACACGGTTTCAGCAGACAGCTTTACGCTGGCTGAAGGTCAAGATGAACTACGCATCCCAATGACTTACCAAGCGAACGGCCTTGATTACACTAAAACATTCGTACTTAAGCGCGGCAGCTACGCGATTGACGTTGAATACGATGTAATCAACAACTCTGGTAATAACGCAACATTCGGCATGTACGCTCACCTACGTCAAAACGTTATGGATGACGGTGGTAGCCTAACAATGCCAACTTACCGTGGTGGTGCTTACTCTACGGAAGATACGCGTTACAAAAAATACAGCTTCGATGATATGCAAGATCGCAACCTGTCTCTTAACCTAGCAAACGGTCAAGGTTGGGCAGCGATGATTCAGCACTACTTTGCAAGTGCTTGGATTCCACGCGACGAAGCAGGCAGCAACCTTTACACTCGTGTCATTGGTAACCTTGGCGACATCGGTGTTCGCATGCCGAACAAGACCATCGCTACTGGCGACGAAGCAAGCTTCAAAGCAACGCTTTGGGTTGGTCCTAAACTTCAAGACCAAATGGCTGCTGTTGCACCAAACCTAGACCTAGTAGTTGACTACGGTTGGTTATGGTTCATTGCTAAACCACTTCATACTCTGCTTTCGTTCATTCAAGGCATCGTTGTGAACTGGGGTCTGGCAATTATCTGTCTAACTTTCATCGTTCGTGGTGCTATGTACCCACTAACGAAAGCTCAGTACACGTCTATGGCGAAAATGCGTATGCTTCAGCCTAAGCTGACTGCGATGCGTGAGCGTATTGGCGACGACCGTCAACGCATGAGCCAAGAAATGATGGAGCTTTACAAGAAAGAGAAAGTAAACCCACTAGGTGGCTGTTTACCTATCCTTCTACAAATGCCTATCTTCATTTCGCTATACTGGGCACTAATGGAGTCTGTTGAACTGCGTCACTCACCGTTCTTCGGTTGGATTACTGACCTTTCAGCACAAGACCCATACTACATCTTGCCTCTTCTGATGGGTGCTTCAATGTTCCTAATCCAGAAGATGAGCCCGACAACTGTAACGGATCCAATGCAGCAGAAGATCATGACCTTTATGCCGGTTATGTTCACATTCTTCTTCCTGTTCTTCCCTTCAGGTCTGGTTCTATACTGGCTAGTATCGAACATCGTAACTCTGATTCAGCAAACGCTTATCTACCGCGCGCTGGAAAAGAAAGGCTTACATTCTAAGTAAGTTCGGGAATAGAAAGAGATAAAGAAAGGCGACCAAAAGGTCGCCTTTTTATTTTTAGCTGATTACAATTCAGCTAATTGATTAATCGTGAGCGCCCCTTTTTGGCTTTCACATGCTAGCAGGCACAACTATGACTACAGATACGATTGTTGCTCAAGCGACTGCACCCGGCCGTGGCGGCGTCGGTATTATTCGCGTTTCAGGCCCACAAGCTGCCCAAGTTGCGCTTGAAGTTACCGGCAAAGTACTGAAACCACGTTACGCAGAGTACACCCCTTTTAAATCTCACGATGGTTTAGAGCTAGACCAAGGCATCGCGCTTTACTTTCCTAACCCGCACTCGTTTACCGGTGAAGACGTATTAGAGCTACAAGGCCACGGCGGCCCTGTGGTAATGGATATGCTCATCAAACGCATCCTCGCGATTCCAGGGCTACGCGCAGCACGCCCAGGGGAGTTCTCGGAGCGTGCCTTCTTGAACGACAAGATGGATTTAACCCAAGCAGAAGCGATTGCCGACCTCATTGATGCCAGTTCAGAAGAAGCGGCGAAATCAGCCCTACAATCGCTGCAAGGTGAATTTTCAAAACGCATTAATACGCTGGTGGATTCTCTGATTCACTTACGCATCTATGTTGAAGCCGCTATCGACTTCCCAGAGGAAGAGATTGATTTCCTTGCTGACGGCAAAGTAAGCGCTGACTTACAAGCTATCATCGACAACCTCGAAGCAGTTCGCCAAGAAGCCAATCAAGGTGCCATCATGCGTGAAGGCATGAAGGTGGTGATTGCAGGTCGTCCTAATGCCGGTAAGTCGAGTTTACTGAATGCATTATCAGGTAAAGACTCCGCGATTGTGACTGATATTGCAGGTACCACGCGTGATGTACTGCGTGAACATATCCATATTGATGGTATGCCACTGCACATTATTGATACTGCAGGCCTGCGTGAAGCCTCCGATGAAGTCGAAAAAATCGGTATTGAACGCGCTTGGGAAGAAATTGCCCAAGCCGATCGCGTTTTATTTATGGTGGATGGCACCACTACCGATGCAACCGACCCGAAAGATATCTGGCCCGATTTCGTTGATCGTCTGCCGAACAACATCGGAATGACCGTTATTCGTAACAAAGCCGATCAAACAGGTGAAGATCTCGGAATTTGCCATGTTAATGATCCAACTCTGATTCGGCTATCAGCAAAGACAGGACAAGGCGTTGATGCACTACGTAGTCATTTAAAAGATTGCATGGGCTTTGCTGGTGGTAATGAAGGTGGCTTCATGGCACGTCGTCGCCACTTAGATGCCCTAGAACGCGCATCTGAGCACCTAGATATTGGTCAGCAACAACTCGAAGGCTATATGGCAGGGGAAATCTTGGCAGAAGAGCTACGTATAACGCAGCAGCACCTTAACGAGATTACTGGTGAGTTCAGCTCCGATGACCTACTCGGCCGTATCTTCACCTCTTTCTGTATTGGTAAATAAACTTTAAAGGCCGGCTCATGTTGGCCTTTTTCTTTAATAAGGACAGCTTAATGATCCACATTATTACAGGCAGCACCTTAGGGGGTGCTGAGTACGTTGGCGATCACCTTAACGATCTTCTTGAAGAGCAAGGTCATGAGATAACCCTTCATAATCAGCCTGAATACGATAATATCCCCCAACAAGGCATTTGGTTGTTGGTGACTTCAACTCATGGCGCTGGAGAATTTCCAGATAATATTAAGCCGTTTATCGACGCATTGACCCAGCAATCCCCAGATTTAAGCCAGGTTCGCTTTGCAGTCGTAGCGCTTGGAGATTCGAGTTACGATACCTTCTGTTTGGCGGGTAAATCAGTCCACAACCAACTGGAAAAGCTCGGCGCTCAACCTATTTCTGATTGTTTTACCATCGATGTATTGGAAACTCCGGTACCAGAAGACGCTGCTGAAGCGTGGTTTAACGATCATAGCGACCAGTTTTAACCCCTCTCTTCTCTAAAAAAGCGGCTTATGCCGCTTTTTTTGTCTCTGAACACAGCGATTGTGAATAACTTTTTTTCAAAAACATCGGAAATAAGCGATCTATTTTCTATTTTCGTTGTGGATAAGATCATACATATACGGTGATTAACCTATAGTTATCCAAATAACAAGTTTTAGGTTAATTCTCCCCTGTTAATAAGTAGCCATTTTGATCCCAGCTAATCCTCATCCTGATCAAAGTTAGATCACATCATTTGATCCAAAAAAGATCCATGATCTTGTTGATCATTTTCCACTTATCCACAGAGCCCCTCGATCCTAATAATAGATCTAATAAAAGATCTCCTTAAAGATCTTATCTATATTAATTAAAAACAGCTTTCTCGAAAAATCCCAAAAACGTTTTCTCAGGCCATGAAAACAGGTAGAATATCGCTCCTTTTTACCAATCTAGAAAACGTTTGAATACCTGAGGTCGGTTCATGCTTTATCACGAAAAATTTGACGTCATCGTTGTTGGTGGTGGCCATGCAGGAACGGAAGCCGCACTCGCATCTGCACGTACTGGTCAAAGTACGTTATTACTTACTCATAATATCGATACATTAGGACAAATGTCTTGTAACCCAGCCATTGGCGGGATCGGTAAGGGCCACTTGGTAAAAGAGGTCGATGCAATGGGTGGATTAATGGCGCAAGCTATTGATCATGCAGGTATTCAGTTCAGAACATTGAACGCATCAAAAGGCCCTGCGGTTCGTGCTACTCGTGCACAAGCTGACCGCGCACTTTACAAAGCCTTTGTTCGTAACGTTCTTGAAAACACACCTAATCTGACGTTGTTCCAACAATCAGTTGATGATTTGATCGTTGAACAGGATCAAGTGGTGGGTGTGGTGACCCAGATGGGCCTTAAGTTCAGGGCAAATGCTGTGGTACTGACTGTGGGCACATTCCTAGGCGGAAAGATCCATATTGGCATGGAAAGTTCTTCAGGCGGCCGAGCTGGAGATCCGCCATCGATCGCACTCGCTGACCGTCTTCGTGATCTTCCATTTAGAGTTGATCGCCTGAAAACAGGTACGCCTCCTCGTATCGATGCACGTAGCGTTGATTTTTCTGAGCTTGAGGTTCAGCACGGTGATAACCCGACACCTGTTTTCTCATTCATGGGTAACCGAGCTCAACAACCTCGTCAGATTCCATGCTATATCACGCATACCAATGAAAGTACGCATGACGTTATTCGTGCCAATCTAGATCGTAGCCCAATGTACGCGGGTGTGATTGAAGGTATAGGTCCTCGTTACTGTCCTTCGATTGAAGACAAAGTGATGCGTTTTGCTGACAAGAACAGTCACCAAATTTTTATTGAGCCTGAAGGCCTAACAACCCATGAGTTATACCCAAATGGTATCTCTACCAGTCTGCCGTTTGATGTACAGGTTCAAATTGTTCGCTCAATGAAGGGTTTTGAAAATGCTCATATCGTTCGCCCTGGCTATGCGATTGAGTACGATTTCTTTGATCCTCGCGACCTTAAGCTGACTTACGAAACTAAGTTTATCAAAGGTCTGTTCTTCGCGGGTCAAATCAACGGTACCACGGGCTATGAAGAAGCGGCTGCACAAGGCTTGATGGCTGGTCTGAATGCGAGCTTGTTTACGCAAGGCAAAGAAGGCTGGAGCCCGCGTCGTGACCAAGCTTACATGGGCGTGCTTATTGACGATCTATCAACCATGGGTACCAAAGAACCCTACCGCATGTTTACGTCTCGCGCAGAATACCGTTTACTACTTCGTGAAGATAACGCCGATATCCGCTTGACTGAAAAGTCGCGTGAACTTGGCCTTGTTGATGACGCTCGTTGGGCTCGTTTCAGCGAGAAGATGGAAAACATGGAGAAAGAACGTCAACGTCTGAAAGAGACCTGGATTAATCCAAAATCTGAAGATATTGATCAACTGAACCAAATTCTGAAAACACCAATGTCTCGTGAAGCGAGCGGTGAAGATCTTCTTCGTCGCCCTGAAATGACTTATTCACAGCTAACCGCATTGGATCGTTTTGGTCCTGCGCTGGAAGATCAACAAGCGTCTGAACAAGTTGAGATCCAAGTGAAGTACGATGGTTACATTCAGCGTCAACAAGATGAAATTGAAAAATCATTGCGTCATGAAAACACCAAACTGCCTGCTGATATCGATTACAGCAAGGTGAAAGGACTTTCTAACGAAGTGGTTCTTAAACTAACGACAGCTAAGCCTGATTCAATTGGTATTGCTTCTCGAATTTCAGGTATCACACCTGCGGCAATCTCAATTCTACTGGTTTACTTGAAAAAACACGGCCTGTTGAAAAAAGGTGAGGAAGCATAATGAGCGCATTACGCGAAAAACTGGATCACCTGATTGGCCAGACTGAACTTGAAGTATCTGAAAAGCAACGTGGCCAGTTGGTTGGCTACGTTGAACTACTGAACAAGTGGAACAAAGCTTATAACCTAACGTCAGTTCGTGACCCGCAAGAAATGATGGTGAAACATATCTTAGATAGCATCATTGTTAGCACTCACTTACAAGGTAAGCGTTTTATCGACGTTGGCACTGGCCCAGGCCTTCCTGGGATTCCGCTCTCAATCATGAATCCAGACTGCGAGTTTTACTTGCTAGACAGCCTAGGTAAGCGTATTCGTTTTATCAAGCAAGTGATTCATGAGCTGGGTATCGACAACGTGGTACCGGTTCAAAGTCGTGTTGAAGAATTTCAACCAGAAGAAAAGTTTGATGCAGTGCTCAGTCGCGCATTTGCGTCAATGACAGACATGGTAGAGTGGTGTCACCATTTACCTAAAGAGCAATCCGGTGTATTTTTGGCTCTTAAGGGACAACATCCTAGAGACGAAATCGACCTGTTACCTGAATGGTGTTCAGTGACAGACATTAAAGCTCTGCAAGTGCCAGAGCTTGATGGAGAGCGTCATCTAGTTACTTTATCGCGTCAGGGATAATCAGCGAGGCCATAGTGGGTAGAATCGTAGCAATTGCCAACCAAAAGGGCGGTGTAGGAAAAACAACAACTTGCATTAATTTAGCAGCATCAATGGCGGCAACAAAACGCAAGATATTGGTTGTTGACCTCGATCCTCAAGGTAATGCCACTATGGCGAGCGGTGTCGACAAGTATCAAGTTGAAGCAACTGCTTACGATTTGTTGGTTGAAGACACCCCATTTGATGAGGTAGTTTGCCGGAGTACATCTGGCAATTATGACCTCATCGCCGCGAACGGTGATGTTACTGCGGCAGAAATCAAGTTGATGGAAGTGTTTGCTCGCGAAGTTCGTTTAAAAAACGCACTCGAATCCATTCGCAATAACTATGATTTCATCTTTATTGATTGCCCACCCTCATTAAACCTTCTTACAATCAACGCGATGGCTGCGGCCGACTCCGTATTGGTTCCTATGCAATGTGAATATTTTGCGTTGGAAGGTTTGACTGCATTGATGGATACCATCAGTAAATTAGCGGCTGTTGTAAACGAGAACCTGAAGATCGAAGGTCTTCTGCGTACTATGTACGATCCTCGTAACCGCTTATCAAACGAAGTATCCGATCAACTCAAAAAACACTTTGGTAGCAAAGTCTACCGAACTGTGATCCCTAGAAATGTGCGTCTGGCAGAAGCCCCGAGTCACGGCAAGCCAGCAATGTACTACGACAAATATTCCGCAGGAGCTAAGGCTTATCTTGCTCTTGCAGGCGAAATGTTGCGTCGTGAAGAAGTCCCAGTATAGGTCCAACCAAAGGAATTCGCTCAATGTCTAAGCGTGGTTTAGGAAAAGGGCTAGATGCATTGCTTGCAACTAGCTCATTGGCTCGTGAAAAACAGCAAGTTGCTTCTCATAGTCAGGCGTTGTCGGCTGATGGTGAGCTTATCGAACTGGCTGTGGGCAGCTTAAAGCCTGGTGTATATCAACCGCGTAAGGATATTGCGCCTGAAGCGCTAGAAGAGCTGGCTGCATCAATTCAATCTCAAGGTATTATCCAACCGATCGTAGTTCGCCCATTGGCGCACGACCAGTTCGAGATTATTGCTGGTGAGCGCCGTTGGAGAGCTGCTCGTCAAGCAGGCCTTAAACAAGTGCCATGTCTGGTCAAGCGAGTGGAAGACAAGGCTGCAATCGCGATGGCATTGATTGAGAATATTCAGCGTGAAGATCTGAATGTTATCGAAGAAGCACAAGCGCTAGAGCGTTTACAGAACGAATTTGAGCTGACACACCAGCAGGTCGCTGAAGTTATCGGTAAATCGAGAGCGACGGTGAGTAACTTATTACGTCTAAATCAGCTCGAAAATGAAGTAAAAGGTTTAGTTTCCAATAAGCAACTGGAAATGGGACATGCTCGAGCACTGCTTGCGCTCGAAGGTGATACCCAGATTGAAGCTGCAAACACGGCTGCAACCAAAAAAATGACCGTGCGTCAAACTGAGCAACTTGTCAAAAAGTGCTTAAAACCAGACGTTGAAGCTGAATCGAAGCCTGAAGACACAGAAGCTATCGAACTTTCACGAAGACTCACGGAAAAATTGCAAGCAAACGTTTCAGTTACTCGTTCTGTTAGCGGTAAGTCAAAAGTGACAATTACTCTTGATGAGCCTCACAAATTAGAGCAACTTATTGCTAAACTAGAGTACTAAATGAGATAATTGATTTAGGTCAATTATGTAATAAACAAGTAATTTCGTACAAAAGTTGTAGGTTTGTATACAAAAATGTAAATGATTGCTGCATTGTTATTGCAATCAATTTGGCTGAACGTATAATTTTCGCCAATTTCTCAGCACGCTTTTAAGCGAGTAGTAAAGAAGGCTTAAAAGAGGAACGAATACATGGTAGCGGCGTTAGCAAGACCAGGACGAGTGCTTGCAAAGCAAATGTTATTGATCGAGCTTAGCGCGGTTATATTAGTGGCGATAGGGTTAGGTTTAGCTGTTAATCCTGATTGGGGTTTTGCTGCATTAATCGGTGGCGGTATTTTTGTCATCGCAAATGTAGTTTTTTGTGTGTGTGCTTTCCTATTTTGTGGAGCTCGCGCAACTAAGTTAGTTGCGGCGTCGTTCTATGCAGGCGAAGCGCTAAAAATCCTTATCACAGTTCTACTATTCTCTATTGTCTACATGTATATGCAGGTGGAATTAGTTCCCCTCAAACTGACCTATTTACTGGTTCTAGGTATTAATATCTTTGCGCCAGTGCTTTTCATTAACAATAAAAAATAGGATGAGTTATGGCTGCGCCAACAGCATCCGGATACATTGAACACCACTTACAAAACCTTTCTTTAGCTAAGTTTGGTCTTGTAGAGGAGACAAGTTTCTGGAACGTACATATAGACAGTCTGTTTTTTTCGGTGTTGACAGGGATGTTATTCCTTTGGGTTTTTCGCTCAGTCGCTAAGAAAGCAACAGTAGGTGTACCTGGTAAGCTTCAGTGTTTTGTTGAAATGGTAGTGGAATTCGTTGGTGACAACGTTAAAGAAACTTTCCATGGCCGCAACCCTCTGATTGCCCCACTAGCACTGACTATATTCTGCTGGATTATCTTAATGAACTTGATGGACTTAGTGCCTATCGATTTCTTACCATATCCTGCAGAGCATTGGCTAGGTATCCCTTACTTGAAAGTGGTTCCTACAGCTGATGTTAATATAACAATGGCAATGGCTTTGGGTGTTTTTGCTCTGATGATTTACTACAGCATCAAAGTAAAAGGCCTAGGCGGATTTGCTAAAGAATTGGCACTGCATCCATTTAATCACCCAATCATGATTCCATTTAACTTGGTACTTGAGGTAATTTCGTTACTAGCGAAGCCACTATCTCTAGGTATGCGTTTATTTGGTAATATGTTTGCGGGTGAGGTGGTGTTTATTCTTATCGCGGCAATGCTACCGTGGTACTTACAATGGGTAGGTGCACTACCTTGGGCTATCTTCCATATCTTGGTTATTTTGATTCAAGCGTTTGTTTTCATGATGTTGACAATCGTTTACTTATCAATGGCTCATGAAGATAGTGATCACTAAAAAATTTTTAAGCTTTATTCTAACTATTAATGTTAATCGGAGAACGTAAATGGAAACTGTACTAAGTTTTTCAGCAATCGCTGTTGCTATTATTGTTGGTCTTTGTGCCGTAGGTACTGCAATTGGTTTTGCTATTCTTGGTGGTAAATTCCTAGAAGGCGCTGCGCGTCAACCTGAAATGGCTCCAATGCTACAAGTTAAGATGTTCATCATCGCTGGTCTACTGGATGCTGTTCCAATGATCGGTATCGTAATCGCACTACTATTCACGTTTGCTAACCCATTTGTTGGTCAACTAGCAGGCTAATTAACTCTTAATAGTTAATTAAATTTTTGTAGTTGATTCTTAACGAGGGGTAGCTGTTGTGAATATGAACGCAACTCTGTTAGGTCAAGCAATTGCTTTTTCATTGTTTGTTTGGTTCTGCATGAAATATGTATGGCCACCAATCATGCAAGCAATTGAAGAACGTCAGAAAAAAATTGCTGACGGTCTAGTAGCCGCTGAACGCGCTGCTAAAGACTTGAACCTGGCACAAGCCAACGCTTCTGAGCAAATGAAAGAAGCAAAGCGCACTGCAACTGAGGTTATTGATCAGGCAAACAAACGTAAAGCTCAAATTATTGATGAAGCTCGCGAAGAAGCTCAGGCAGAACGCCAGAAAATCTTAGCGCAAGCTGAAGCAGAAATTGAAGCAGAGCGTACACGTGCCCGTGATGACCTGCGCAAACAAGTCGCAACTCTGGCTATAGCTGGTGCTGAGAAAATCCTTGAGCGTACAATCGATAAAGATGTACACGATGATCTTCTTAACAACATTACTGCAAAACTTTAAAGCAAGGGGCTGTATATGTCTGATTTGACTACAATCGCACGCCCCTATGCTAAAGCAGCGTTTGACTTTGCGGTAGATAAAGGTGAGCTAGACCAATGGGGTCAGATGCTTACTTTTGCTGCCGAAGTGGCACAAAATGATGATGTTCATAATTTATTAAGCGGTTCTATGACTGCTGAAAAATTAGCTGAAGTATTCATTGTAATTTGTGGCGAACAATTTGATGAATTCGGTCAGAACTTGATTAAAGTGATGGCCGAGAATGGCCGCTTGATGGCTTTTCCTGATGTTTGTAAACAGTTCTTATTGCTCAAACAAGAGTATGAGAAAGAGATCGACGTTGAAGTAACTTCAGCGGTAGAACTTTCTGAAGAACAACGCGCAGAGATCAGCAGCAAATTGGAACAGCGCTTAGCGCGCAAAGTTCAGCTGAATTGCAGTATAGATGAGACTCTACTTAGTGGAGTTATTATTCGAGCCGGAGACCTAGTCATCGATAACTCAGCGCGCAGTCGTTTAGACCGCCTGAGCGATGCATTGCAGTCTTAATGGGGATTGGAGCATGCAACTTAATTCCACTGAAATTAGCGATCTAATTAAACAACGTATTGAATCTTTCGACGTTGTTAGTGAAGCTCGCAATGAAGGTACTATCGTTTCTGTAAGCGATGGCATCCTTAGCATCCACGGCCTAGCGGACGTGATGCAAGGTGAAATGATCGAACTACCGGGTGGCCGTTACGCTCTAGCACTAAACTTGAACCGTGATTCGGTTGGTGCTGTTGTAATGGGCCCGTATGCTGACCTACAGGAAGGCATGAAAGTTACAGGTACTGGTCGTATTCTAGAAGTACCAGTAGGTCCTGAAATGCTTGGTCGTGTTGTAAACACGCTAGGTGAGCCAATTGATGGTAAAGGTCCAATCGAAGCTAAATTGACTTCGCCTGTAGAAATTATCGCACCAGGTGTAATCGACCGTAAATCGGTAGATCAACCTGTTCAAACTGGTTACAAGTCTGTTGACTCAATGATCCCTATCGGTCGTGGTCAACGTGAACTAGTAATCGGTGACCGTCAGACTGGTAAAACAGCAATGGCGATCGATGCGATTATTAACCAAAAAGATTCTGGTATTTTCTCTATCTACGTAGCTATCGGCCAAAAAGCGTCGACTATTGCTAACGTAGTTCGCAAACTAGAAGAGCACGGCGCACTAGCAAACACTGTTGTTGTTGTTGCATCTGCTTCTGAATCTGCAGCGCTGCAATACCTTGCACCGTATGCTGGTTGTGCGATGGGCGAATACTTCCGTGATCGCGGTGAAGATGCACTGATTGTTTATGATGATCTATCTAAGCAAGCTGTAGCTTACCGTCAAATCTCGCTACTACTTAAGCGTCCACCAGGTCGTGAAGCGTTCCCAGGTGATGTTTTCTACCTTCACTCTCGTCTACTAGAGCGTGCTGCTCGTGTAAGCGAAGTATACGTAGAAAAATTCACTAACGGTGAAGTGACAGGTAAGACAGGTTCTTTAACTGCTCTACCTATCATCGAAACGCAAGCTGGTGACGTATCTGCATTCGTACCAACGAACGTAATCTCGATTACTGATGGTCAGATCTTCCTACAAACTGAGCTATTCAACGCGGGCGTACGTCCAGCTGTTGACCCTGGTATCTCAGTTTCTCGTGTAGGTGGTTCGGCGCAGACTAAAATCATCAAGAAGCTATCTGGCGGTATCCGTACTGCTCTAGCTCAATACCGTGAACTTGCAGCATTTGCTCAGTTCTCTTCGGATCTTGATGAAGCGACTAAGAAGCAGCTAGACCACGGTCAAAAAGTTACAGAACTGATGAAGCAGAAGCAATACGCTCCTATGTCTGTATTTGACCAAGCTCTAGTAATCTTCGCTGCAGAGCGCGGATACCTTCAAGACGTTGAACTTTCTAAAGTTCTAGACTTTGAAGCTGCTTTACTGTCGTTTGCTCGTGGTCAATATGCCGATCTAGCAACACAGATCGACACAACGGGTGCTTTCAATAAAGAAATCGAAGCTGAGCTGAAAAAGCTTGTTGACGATTTCAAGGCAACCCAGACCTGGTAATTGGTAGGTGGTCTTAGGGCCACCTCATACCATTAACGGAGAGTAACGATGGCCGGCGCAAAAGAGATACGTAATAAAATCGGTAGTGTTAAAAGCACACAGAAGATTACGAAAGCAATGGAAATGGTAGCAGCTTCAAAAATGCGTCGTTCTCAAGACGCAATGGAAGCTACTCGTCCATATGCAGAAACAATGCGTAAAGTGATCGGTCATTTGGCTAATGGTAGCCTCGAGTATAAGCATCCTTATCTTGAGGAACGTGAAGCCAAACGTGTTGGTTACATCATCGTTTCTACAGACCGTGGTCTTTGTGGTGGTTTGAACATTAACTTGTTCAAGAAAGCCATGAACGACATGAAAGATTGGTCTGAGAAAGGTGCTGACGTTGAACTTGCAATTGTAGGTTCAAAAGCGACAGCATTTTTCAATAACAGCGGCGCGAAAGTAGCAGCTCAAGTTTCTGGTCTGGGCGATCGTCCAAGCCTTGAAGACTTGATTGGCTCTGTAAGCGTTATGCTGAAGAAATATGATGAAGGCGAATTAGATCGCCTGTTCGTAGTGTTCAACAAGTTTGAAAACACTATGGTTCAAGAACCAACGATCGATCAATTACTTCCTTTGCCTAAATCAGACAGCGAAGAAATGAAACGCAGTCATTCTTGGGACTACATTTATGAGCCCGAGCCAAAACCACTACTAGATGCACTATTGGTTCGCTATGTCGAATCTCAAGTGTACCAAGGTGTGGTTGAGAACCTTGCTTGTGAGCAAGCGGCTCGAATGATTGCAATGAAATCAGCAACAGATAACGCTGGTGACATTATTGATGACTTAGAACTTGTGTATAACAAAGCGCGTCAAGCGGCGATTACACAAGAACTTTCTGAGATCGTTTCAGGCGCAGCTGCGGTTTAAGCTTAGGTAAAACTAAATAGTTAGAGGATTAACGATGGCTACAGGTAAGATCGTACAGATCATCGGTGCGGTAGTCGACGTAGAGTTCCCACAGGGTGAAGTACCTCGTGTATACGACGCTCTGAATGTTAATGAAGTACAAGAACGTCTAGTTCTTGAAGTTCAGCAACAACTTGGCGGTGGCGTAGTTCGCGCAATCGTAATGGGTAGCTCTGATGGTTTACGTCGTGGTTTGACAGTTGAAAATACTGGCGCTCCAATCTCAGTACCAGTAGGTACTAAGACATTGGGTCGTATCATGAACGTCCTAGGTGACGCGATTGATGAGTGTGGTGAGATCGGTGCTGAAGAGCATTACGCCATTCACCGTGAAGCTCCAAGCTACGAAGAGCAGTCTAACGAGACGGCTCTTCTAGAAACTGGTGTTAAAGTAATCGACTTGATTTGTCCGTTCGCTAAGGGTGGTAAAATCGGTCTATTCGGTGGTGCTGGTGTAGGTAAGACCGTTAACATGATGGAACTTATCAACAACATCGCACTTCAACACTCAGGCCTATCTGTATTTGCAGGTGTAGGTGAGCGTACTCGTGAAGGTAACGATTTCTACTTTGAGATGCAGGAAGCAGGTGTTGTAAACATCGAAAAACCTGAAGAATCAAAAGTAGCAATGGTTTACGGTCAGATGAACGAGCCACCAGGTAACCGTCTACGTGTTGCACTGACTGGTCTAACAATGGCAGAGCGTTTCCGTGACGAAGGTCGTGACGTTCTACTGTTCGTTGATAACATCTACCGTTACACACTAGCAGGTACTGAAGTATCAGCACTTCTAGGTCGTATGCCTTCTGCGGTAGGTTACCAACCTACGCTAGCTGAAGAAATGGGTGTTCTACAAGAGCGTATCACGTCAACTAAATCTGGTTCTATCACGTCTGTACAGGCGGTATATGTACCAGCGGATGACTTGACTGACCCGTCTCCAGCAACAACGTTCGCTCACTTGGATGCAACGGTTGTACTTAACCGTAACATCGCATCTATGGGTCTATACCCAGCGATCGACCCGCTAGATTCTACTTCACGTCAACTGGATCCATTGGTAGTTGGACAAGAGCACTACGACATCGCTCGTGGCGTTCAGTCTACTCTTCAGCGCTATAAAGAGCTGAAAGATATCATTGCTATCCTAGGTATGGACGAGCTATCTGAAGAAGATAAGCAAGTTGTATCTCGTGCTCGTAAGATTGAGAAGTTCCTAACTCAGCCTTACCACGTAGCGGAAGTATTTACAGGTGACCCAGGCGTTTACGTACCTCTTAAAGAGACTCTACGTGGCTTCCAAGGTCTTCTATCTGGTGAATACGATGACATTCCAGAGCAAGCGTTTATGTACTGTGGTGCAATTGACGAAGCTATCGAGAATGCTAAGAAGCTATAAGGCTAACTAGGAGGCGATATGGCAGCAATAACCTTTCACCTAGACGTTGTAAGTGCAGAGAAACAAATTTTCTCAGGCCTTGTTGAGACGTTTCAGGTGACCGGTAGTGAGGGTGAGCTTGGTATTTTCCATGGTCATACTCCACTGCTGACCGCTATCAAGCCTGGTATGGTGCGTATTGTTAAGCAGCACGGCCACGAAGAAATCATTTATGTTTCTGGTGGTATGGTAGAAGTTCAACCTGGTACAGCGACTGTACTGGCTGATACTGCTATCCGTGGTGAAGAGCTAGACGCAGCAAAGGCGGAAGAAGCTAAACGCAAGGCTGTGGAGAATATCCAAAATCAGCATGGCGACATAGACTTCGCACAAGCGGCCGGTGAACTGGCTAAAGCCATTGCTCAGTTACGAGTTATCGAACTGACAAAACAGCGTCGTTAATCTTTTATAAGATTATAGACTCTGAGATAAAGGCGACCTAAGGGTCGCCTTTTTGCATTTCTAGATTCTCAAAAATGCTTCTTTTACGTATAACTACTGGTTAAATGGTTATTACGATTTAATTTTTTTGCCTAAAACGGTTACAATATCGGCTTAATAAAAATAACGTTGGATAGGTTTACAATGAAGTTTAGCGCGGTAATTCTCGCGGCGGGCAAAGGCACTCGCATGTATTCAAACACACCAAAGGTTCTGCACACGCTTGCGGGTAAGCCAATGGTGAAGCATGTTATCGATACATGTAATGGTCTAGGCGCTCAAAACATCAACTTGGTTTACGGCCACGGTGGTGATCAGATGAAGGCTACCCTAGCTGAAGAATCTGTAAACTGGGCACTGCAAGCTGAGCAGCTGGGTACGGGTCACGCTGTGGATCAAGCATCTGCCCATTTCGCGGATGATGAAAAAGTATTGGTGCTATACGGTGATGTTCCACTGATCTCACCTGAAACAATTGAAAACCTATTAGACGCTCAACCAAACGGTGGCATCGCGCTACTTACGGTCGTGTTAGACAACCCAATGGGCTACGGGCGTATTATTCGTCGCAATGGTCCTGTTGTGGCGATTGTTGAGCAAAAAGATGCAACGGATGAGCAGAAGCTTATCAAAGAGATCAATACTGGCGTTATGGTGGCGACTGGTGGTGATCTGAAGCGTTGGTTGTCTGGTTTAAGCAACGACAACGCACAGGGTGAATATTACCTGACTGACGTTATCGCAGCCGCTCACGACGAAGGTCGTGCGGTTGAAGCTGTGCACCCAGTAAGTCCAATTGAAGTGGAAGGTGTGAACGACCGCTCTCAGCTGGCTCGTCTAGAACGCGCCTACCAAGCAGAGCAAGCAGACAAACTATTGAAGCAAGGCGTAATGCTGCGCGACCCAAGCCGTTTTGATCTGCGTGGTGAACTACAATGTGGTATGGATGTTGAGATTGATACTAACGTTATCATCGAAGGCAGCGTAAGTATTGGCGACAACGTGGTTATTGGCACTGGCTGTGTATTGAAAGACTGTGAGATCGATGACAACACTATCATTCGTCCATACAGCGTAATTGAAGGGGCGACGGTAGGTGAAGACTGTACGGTTGGTCCTTTCACTCGTCTACGTCCTGGTGCTGACATGCGTAATGATTCGCACGTTGGTAACTTTGTCGAAGTGAAGAACACTCGCCTTGGTGAAGGTTCTAAAGCAAATCACTTAACGTATTTAGGTGACGCTGAGATTGGTCAGCGTGTTAACGTTGGTGCAGGTGCTATTACTTGTAACTACGATGGTGCGAATAAGTTTAAGACTATCATCGGCGATGATGTATTCGTTGGCTCAGATAGCCAATTAATCGCTCCAGTTACTATTGGTAATGGCGCGACAGTAGGAGCTGGTTCTACGGTAACGCGTGATGTTTCTGAAAACGAACTGGTGATTAGCCGTGCTAAAGAGCGCAAGATTGCAGATTGGCAGCGCCCAAAGAAAAAGTAATTTTCTAACACCTAAAGTTTGATTCTTGTGAAAGCCAGCAACTTACGTTGCTGGCTTTTTTGTCATCATTTACTGACAAAAAAATAATCTATTTCCTAATTGTATTTTGTAGGAAGATTGTTAATATTCGGGCTGTCATTCTGTAAATTTAAAGTGCGCGCAAAATGAGACTTGTTGATAAAAAATGGCAAACCTTGCCGATCGTTATTTTATCTTTTTCAATGCTGGTGGGCTTATACGGCTTTTACATCACCTTGGAAAAGTTAGTGGTAGAGAACGAACGTAACCATCTCGTCTCATTGATGTCTGATGTTGTTTATGAAATCCGTGAAGATAGCAGCCTATTTAGCGCTGGAGTGGATGTTGATGATTACATTGGCAACCTGACGCAAGCCAATACACGATTAAGAATCCAGGTGATTAATCTCGACGGTGTCGTGATTGGTGATACCGATCTTTCTGACCATGCACTAGCGGGCGTCGAAAACCATAGTGACCGCCCTGAGTTTCAACAAGCTCTGAAAGCTGGACTTGGCAGTGATGTACGCTTTAGTACTGTGACCTCTGTTGATCGTATCTATTACTCCCACAAAGAAACTATTAATGATAACAGCTTCGTTATCGTTATTTCCTCACCAATGCACCAACTGAAGCAGATGAACTTCCAATTGATGGGGATTCTAGTTGGTATGGTGTTGTTGAGTTTGAGCTTCTTGATTGGCACTTCTTATGTGAGCAATCGCCAAATTGTTCATCGAGTAGAAGAAGAACAGAAGAAGCAAGACGAGCGCATTCGTCAGAGAACTCATGAAATTGAGTTGATGCACCGCCTCGCGAATATGCTTGCCGCTTGTAACAACATGGTTGAAGCTCAACAGATTGTTTCGGATATTTTGCCGCGAATTCTTGGTAACGTGAACGGCAGTGTATCCTTGATGCGCGCATCGCGTAACCAGTTGATCACGCAGCTCGACTGGGGAGAGGCTTGGCTTGGAAGCGCGAGCTTTGCACCAGAAGAGTGTTGGTCACTGCGTAAAGGACGTGCACATCAATCGAATGATGATTTCCACTCGTTAACCTGTGGTCACATGCATGAGATGGAAAATAACCAAACCCTGTGTATTCCGTTGACGGCACATGGCAACACCATCGGTATCATGCACCTTTATTTCGGTGTCGGTGATATCAATATCGATCCTATTACCGAACAATTGGCCTTCAGTGTTTCAGAGCACTTAGGGTTGGCATTGGCTAACCTGAGCTTACAAGAGAAGCTTCGCTCTCAAGCGCTGAGCGATCCGCTGACTGGCTTATTCAACCGTCGTTTCTTCGAGCAGAAACTTGAAGAGCACTCGATGAATTCGGCCACCAGCGAACAACCGCTGTCGTTACTCATGCTCGATCTGGATCACTTCAAACGCTTCAATGACAACTTTGGCCATGATGCAGGTGACTTTGTATTAAAAGAGATCAGTGCGCTACTCAAACAGAGTGTCAGTGAAGATGAGATAGCTTGTCGCTTAGGTGGTGAAGAGTTGGCGGTGCTGCTTCCACATTACACCATGCAGCAAGCGACCGAGTTCGGACAAACCTTGTGTGATGCGGTTCGTTCAATGCACCTTGAGCACAAAGGGCTTTCTTTAGGTCAACTAGGCGTATCTATTGGTGTCGCCACCTATCCTAAGCCAGCCTCAGACACCGAATCTCTGGTTAAGATGGCGGACAACGCGCTGTACATGGCAAAAGACATGGGACGCAGTCGAGTGGTTAACTATGATGAATATAGCCGCCATAAAGCGCCTGCGTTAGAAGTAGTCGATGGTGAAACTGCTTCTAAGTAGTCATCAATAGAGGCTAAATTTAGATATAAAAAAGAGCGAGATTACTCGCTCTTTTTTGTTTTCGTTAACCTAGAAACTAGTCTTGTTTCTCGTCAGCGACTACTCGAGAGTTATCCGGCGTAGCGAAGTGTTCAGACAGCTCTTTGTTTGAAACAATGTAGCCAACCCACAATGCGCCCAAACAAATCACAACAGCAACACCTGTTGCGCTTAGAGCTTGGCTAGCCATTGCTGCCACCAATGCACTTGATAGGCCACTGATACTGATTTGCAGACTGTTTTGTAGACCAGCAGCTGTTGCTGGGCTTTGCTTAGCACTTGATAGGGCACGGTTTACTACGATTGGGTAGAGGGCACCGTTTGCTACTGCAATTAGACAGAAAGGTGCAAGTAGAGGCCAGATTGAAGTCAGTTCCCACTGTGATGCGATAAATATAAGCATCGCAGCTACGCTGAACAAGCCAATCAGGTTTCTTAGTACAACGCCATCACCATATTTCTTCACTGCTTGCTTGCCGAAGTAACCACCTGCCATGAACGCGATTGTTTGCGGGATAAAGCTCAAACCGATGTCTTTTGCTTCATAACCGAGCTGAGCCATGATCTCTGGCATACCCGTTAGGTAAGCGAAGAACGCTGCAGATGCCGAAGCAAACATTAAAACATTACCCATGTAAGGCTTTGATTTAAGCAACATCTTGATGTCTGTCTTAATCGACGTTTGTTTTACTTCTGGTGCTTCTTTTGGCTGAGCCATAGTGGTTGCCACTAGCAGCGCACCCATTAGGGTTAATGTCACGAAGATACTATGCCAGCCAAAGTTATCCGCCAATAACACACCTAACTGGGGTGCTAGTGCAGGAGATAGCGCAACTAAAGGCATGATGGTTGCAAAAATTTGCTGGCTACTGCTTTGCGAGTAACGCTTGATAACCATTGCTTGCCAGATTACAGCAGGAGCACACACACCGATCGCTTGAATGAAACGCAGCGTCAATAGGTGCCATACCTCGGTACTGAATGCTAGGCCGAATGAAGCTGCAGTAAAGATAACAAGACCTACCGCTAGCGTATTGCGGTGACCATACTTGTCACTCGCCAGACCCCAAAGAAGCTGACCCATTGCCATACCGCCAAGGAATACAGTTAGAGACAGAGCTATTTGCTCTGGGCCAGTTGCGAAATCAACTTCCATTGCCTTAAATGCAGGAAGGTACATATCGGTCGCAATAAAGCCAAGCATTGAAAGAACTGCAAGGTAGACCAATTGAAATTTAGAAATATTCATAAGATGCCATTAAACTAAAGGTAGTGATGTTTTTATCATCAAAAAAATTGTTAGATACTCAGGGGGGAGTACCCCTATTTATTTATGCTGACATTCTATTTTTCAGGTCTGATAAAATAAAACGCTAAAATATGTAGTTATCAATCAAAAAATTTGAAGGCTTATGTTCTCTAAATCCTCTTTAGAAATGCTCGATACTGTTGCTCGCTTAGGCAGTTTTACTGCAGCTGCAGAACAATTGCATAAAGTACCATCGGCGATCAGCTACGGTGTTAGGCAAGTCGAGCAAGAACTAGATGTTCTACTTTTCAGACGTTTACCGAGAAAGGTCGAACTGACACCAGCAGGTGAGTTGTTCATTGAAGAGGCTCGTGCGTTGCTGAGACAGATGGAAGAGGTGAGTGCCCAGACGCGACGTGCTGCTCGTGGCTGGAAGAAAACTTTGCGTCTAACGCTCGATAATGTGGTGAAACTCGACAAGATGAAACCGATGATTGAAGAGTTCTATCAAACCTTTGAGTTTGCCGAACTTCAGATCAACATGGAGGTGTTCAATGGCTCATGGGAAGCCATTGCACAGGGTCGAGCCGACATCGTGATTGGCGCAACCTCTGCGATTCCGGTCGGTGGTGACTTTGAGGTGAAAGATATGGGACGCTTAGATTGGGCGTTTGTAATGTCGCCAAGTCATCCGTGTGTGCGAGAGCAAAACCTCAATGAAGAATTTGTTAGCCAGTATCCCGCAATATGTTTGGACGATACCTCCAGCGTTCTCCCTAAGCGACACACAGGGCACTACTCTAATCAAAGACGCCTATTGTTACCTAACTGGTATAGTGCCATAGAGTGCCTTAAGAATGGAGTAGGGGTGGGTTACATGCCAAGGCATATTGCTGCACCTATTATCGAACAAGGCTTGCTGGTGGAGAAAATATTGCCTGAACCGAGCCCACAGAGTCATTGTTGTTTGGTGTGGCGAAAAGACGATAACCATAAACTGATCGAATGGATGGTGAAGTACCTAGGATCGAGTGAGCAACTTCATCAAGATTGGTTAGATCATCGCAAGGCGATCTAATGATCTCTTTACAATAAGATCCTTTTCAAGCTTTGGTTGAATCAGCACCAATAAAAAGAGCGAGTAAATACTCGCTCTTTTTGATTCGGTCGTTAACTCTTAAGACAAGAAGAACTTGTAGGAAGGGTTATCGGTTTCATCTTTACACTGATAGCCAAGCTCTCGTAGGTGTGTCGAGAACTGAGCTAAATCATCATCACCAAGTTCGAAGCCACACAATACACGACCGTAGTCGGCACCGTGGTTACGATAGTTGAACAGGCTGATATTCCAGTGAGTACCTAAGGTATCAAGGAATTTAATCAATGCACCTGGATACTCTGGGAACTCGAAGCTGTACAGACGTTCTTTCAGTGGTTTCGATGGTTTACCGCCAATCATGTAGCGAATGTGCAGTTTTGCCATCTCATCATCAGAGAGATCGACAACCGGGTAGCCACCTTCGCGTAGGTCATTGATGATGTGCTCGAGCTCTTCTTGCCCGCCTTGTAGACGTACACCAACGAAGATATTCGCGAGGCTTTCGTCGTTGTGGCGGTAGTTAAACTCTGTTACCGCTCGGCCGCCAATAATATTGCAGAACTCTAAGAACGCCCCTTGTCGTTCAGGGATAGTGACCGCAAGCAAACCTTCTCGCTTCTCACCCAACTCACAACGTTCAGACACATAGCGCAGGCCATGGAAGTTGGTGTTAGCACCTGACAGTACCGTTGCCAGTTGCTTGTCTTGCAGTTGGTTCTGTTCAGCAAACTTTTTGAGACCAGCCAGAGCAAGCGCCCCTGAAGGTTCGGCAATTGCACGAGTGTCTTCAAAGATGTCTTTCACCGCCGAGCAAATTTCATCACTAGACACGGCAATGTGACCATCGATGTACTGCTGACATAGGCGGAAGGTCTCTTCACCAATGCGTTTAACCGCGACACCATCAGCAAACATGCTGACTTGATCCAGTACTACAGGCTCACCGGCATCCAGTGCTGCTTTCAAACAAGATGAGTCTTCAGGTTCAACCGCGATGACTTTAATCTCTGGCATCAGCTGTTTAACAAGAACTGCAACACCCGCAGCCAAGCCACCACCACCAACTGGCACAAAGATGTAATCCATGTGACCATTTTGCTGAAGCATCTCCATACCCATGGTGCCTTGACCAGCGATCACCAACGGGTGATCGAATGGAGGAACAAAGGTGTAACCATGTTCAGCAGAAAGGCGCTCGGCTTCAGCCTTAGCTTCATCAAAGTTGCTGCCGTGCAGAACGACGTTACCGCCAAATCCACGCACCGCATCGACCTTGATATCTGGAGTGGTTTTTGGCATCACAATCGTGGTTTGAATACCAAGTTTAGAGCCAGACAGCGCCATGCCTTGAGCATGATTACCCGCCGATGCAGCAATTACACCAGCGGCTTTTTGCTGCTCAGAAAGGCTTGATACCATGTTGTAGGCACCACGCAGCTTGAACGAGTGGACCGGTTGACGGTCTTCGCGTTTCAGCTGAACCTGATTACCAATACGAGCACTTAAGCGAGGCATCTCTTGCAGAGGAGTCACTATTGCCGCTTCGTAAACTGGCGCTCTCAGGATCTGGCGCAGATAATCTGCGCCAGTTTGTTTTTGGGGGCTGGAGGTGTCATCATTCATAGTTAGCCCTCTAGCTTAGACTTATCACGCACGGCGCCTTTGTCGGCACTGGTTGCCATGCTTGCGTAAGCTTTCAGTGCGAAAGACACTTCACGCTGACGGTTTTCTGGTTTCCAGCCTAGTGCGTCTTGCTTAACACGACGCGCTTCTAGCTCTGCTTCAGGCACATCAAGTGTGATTGAACGGCTAGGAATGTCGATAGTGATGATGTCGCCAGTGTTCACTAGACCAATCACACCGCCACTTGCTGCTTCTGGAGAAGCGTGACCGATAGACAGACCTGATGTACCACCCGAGAAACGACCATCTGTTAGCAGTGCACAAGACTTGCCTAGACCCATCGATTTTAGGTAAGTAGTTGGGTAAAGCATTTCTTGCATGCCCGGACCACCTTTAGGGCCTTCGTAACGAATAACAACCACTTCGCCCGCTTTCACTTTGCCACCTAAAATGCCATCAACAGCACTATCTTGGCTTTCAAATACGATAGCAGGGCCTTGGAATTTCAGGTTCTCTTCATCAACACCTGCCGTCTTAACGATACAGCCATCAACCGCGATATTGCCCGAAAGAACCGCTAGGCCGCCTTCTTGGCTGAATGCGTTCTCTTTGGTACGGATACAACCTTCTTTACGGTCGTCATCAAGACGATCCCAACGGCAATCTTGTGAGAATGCTTTAGTTGTACGGATGCCCGCAGGGCCTGCACGGAAGAACTTAAGCACGGCTTCGTCTTCTGTCTGCATGATGTCGTATCGAGCGAGTTGCTCTTGCATGCTTAGA
Organism: Vibrio gigantis; assembly: GCF_024347515.1. NCBI lineage: Bacteria > Pseudomonadati > Pseudomonadota > Gammaproteobacteria > Vibrionales > Vibrionaceae > Vibrio > Vibrio gigantis. The sequence continues at coordinate 3,548,879 of NZ_AP025492.1, read as the reverse complement.
CCAAGTACGGTGCGAGTTTGGTTGTTCAGTAGGCCAGCACGGTCTAGTTCACCTAGGATAGCCATTACACCACCAGCGCGGTGAACGTCTTCCATGTGGTACTTAGGTGTTGAAGGCGCAACCTTACATAGGTGTGGAACACGGCGAGACATCTCGTCGATATCACCCATATCAAAATCAATCTCACCTTCTTGAGCAGAAGCCAATAGGTGAAGAACGGTGTTACTAGAACCGCCCATTGCGATATCCAGTGCCATTGCGTTTTCAAATGCTGCACGGTTTGCGATGTTACGAGGCAGTGCTGATTCGTCATCTTGCTCATAGTAACGCTTAGTTAGGTCAACGATGCGCTTACCAGCATTGATGAATAGCTCTTCACGGTCAGCATGGGTTGCTAGCATAGAACCGTTACCTGGCTGAGATAGGCCAAGCGCTTCAGTTAGACAGTTCATTGAGTTCGCTGTGAACATACCTGAACATGAACCACATGTTGGACATGCAGAACGCTCTACTTGCTCACTTTGCTCATCTGAAATCGTTGGATCTGCACCTTGGATCATTGCGTCAACAAGGTCTAGCTTGATGATTTGATCTGAAAGCTTGGTTTTACCTGCTTCCATTGGGCCACCCGATACAAAGATCACTGGGATGTTTAGGCGCATAGCAGCCATCATCATTCCCGGAGTGATTTTGTCACAGTTAGAGATACACACCATCGCATCTGCACAGTGCGCATTCACCATGTACTCGACTGAGTCTGCGATAAGCTCACGTGATGGCAGTGAGTACAGCATGCCGCCGTGACCCATTGCGATACCATCATCCACTGCGATGGTGTTGAATTCTTTAGCGATACCGCCCGCTTTCTCGATTTCACCCGCAACCAGTTGACCCATATCTTTAAGGTGAACGTGGCCTGGTACGAATTGAGTGAAAGAGTTTACAACCGCGATGATTGGTTTACCGAAGTCATCATCTTTAACGCCAGTTGCACGCCATAAAGCGCGCGCACCAGCCATGTTGCGTCCGTGGGTAGTCGTTGCTGAACGATAGATTGGCATTGCTTAAATCCTTATAAAATATTTGGCTGTTGCTTACTTAGTTGTTTGCGTTTGGTTTTGTGAAGTTTGGTTTTGTGGATAAACGTAATCTAACCAGCCCCATTTATCTTCAGTGGTGCCATTGAATAAACCAAAGTAAGCCGCTTGAACTTTTTCAGTGATAGGACCGCGTTTTCCTTCACCTACTGTAATTTTGTCTACGCTACGAACCGGAACGATTTCCGCTGCTGTGCCTGTCATGAAGACTTCATCAGCAAGGTATAGCGCTTCACGAGCAATGTTCTCTTCACGGATCTCATAACCCATGTCTTTTGCTAATGTCATGATCGAATCACGCGTGATGCCCGGCAGAATTGCACTGGTCGCTGGTGGTGTCGATAGCACGCCGTTACGTACTACAAAGATGTTTTCACCTGCGCCTTCAGAAAGGTAACCATCAACACTTAGTGCGATACCTTCATCGTAACCATGACGACGTGCTTCACCACCAACTAGCAGTGAAGATAGGTAGTTACCACCCGCTTTAGCAGCGGTTGGGATGGTGTTTGGTGCTGCACGGTTCCAACTTGAGATCATCGCGTCTACGCCATTTTCGAGTGCTTCTTCACCTAGGTAAGAGCCCCAAGGGAAAGCTGCGATGATCAGTTCCATCTCAGTGTTTTCTGGTGGGCATACACCTAAACCAACGTTACCAACGAAACCTAGAGGGCGGATGTAGGCTGACTCTAGCTTATTTTGACGTAACGTTTCGCGAGTCGCTTCCATAATTTCTTCCTCAGTGTAAGGAATAGGGAAGCGGTAAATTTTTGCTGAGTCTTTTAGGCGTTTTGCGTGCTCTGGGTGACGGAAAATAACCGGACCTTTTGGTGTGTTGTAGCAACGAACACCTTCAAATACGGAAGTACCGTAGTGCATTGCGTGAGTCAGGACGTGAACGTTCGCCTCTGCCCAAGGAACCATCTCACCGTTAAACCAAATATAGTCTGCCGTTTTAGCTGTCATGTTTGCGGTTCCTTATGCGTTTATCTTTTGTTGTAAGTTATTGTTTGGCAACTCATTACGACTGATTGAGATAACGTCAACGGTACGCACATCCCACAGTTTTTCGATTTGATTGACCAAGAAAGAGATCGGACGATCACTGTCTACAATGATCTCAACACTCGCCACTTTGCTTTCGTGGTTTTGGGTGCCCGCGACTTGCTTAACAATAAAGCCACGGTGGCGGATAACACGAAGAACACGCTCTAGTAGTACAGGCTTATCATCGGCTTTGATGTCTAATAGGTATCTTTTCATGTTATGTGTTCTCCAACATCTCACTGTTTGAAGCACCTGGCGGTACTAGTGGCCATACGTTTTCTTCTTCATCGATAAGAACATGAAGCAGGTAAGCGGTTTTGCTCTCTAGCATCTCTTTCAGTGCTGGCTCTACTTCTTCTTTACGCGTGATGGTTTTACCCGGGATATCGAATGCTTTCGCTAGCATCACGAAGTCTGGGTTGTCATCTAGGATGGTTTCACTGTGGCGGCCATCAAAGAACAGTGATTGCCATTGACGAACCATGCCCAAGCGAGAGTTGTTTAGAAGCACCATCTTCACAGGGATCTGGCGGCGTTTCAGTGTGCCAAGCTCTTGCACATTCATCATGAACGAGCCATCACCAGAGATTAGAATCGATTGGTCATCAGGACGTCCAACCGAAGCACCCATAGCGGCTGGTAAGCCAAAGCCCATAGTGCCTAATCCGGCAGAGGTGATGAAGTTTTGTGGATCGCGAGGCTGAATGTGTTGAGCTGCCCACATTTGGTGTTGGCCAACATCGGTAGAAACAATAGAGCTCGCTGGCATCATGTCTGACAGCTGCTTCAACAGTAGTGGAGCAAAGATCAGATCGCCTGGGTGGTCGTAGCGCCATTTGAATGAGCTACGAAGACCTTCAGAGTGGTGGACCCAAGATGAGATATCTTGGCTTAGTTCCAACTGAGGCATGATCTTGTTGATGTCACCACGAATTGGCGCATTAGCAAGACGCAGTTTGCTGAACTCAGCCGCATCGATATCGATATGAATAACCTTAGCATGAGGTGCGAAGGTATCTAGCTTGCCAGTTACTCGGTCATCAAAACGAGCACCAACAACAATCAGTAAATCACTCTCTTGAACCACTAGGTTAGCGGCTTTAGTGCCGTGCATACCTAGCATACCTAAGTAGTGTGGGTCGTCACGCTCAATGGTACCCAAGCCTTTTAGTGTGCTGACTGCTGGCATTGGGTTAAGGCGTAAAAACTCACGAACCGCATCGGTTGCTTTAGCAAGTTGAACACCACCACCTACGTATAAAACAGGACGGGTCGCTTGAGACAAAAAGTATTGTGCCTGCTCAATGGCATCGGTTGTCGCAACAGGAATCGCGGGTGGAGTAAAATCAGGAAGAGTGTTAACAGGCGCTTCTGCTAGTTGAACATCCTTGGCGATATCGACGATAACTGGGCCAGGGCGGCCTGATTTAGCTACCACAAACGCTTCAGCGAGTGTTGGAGCAAGATCTTCAATGTCGGTGACTAGGTAGCTGTGTTTTGTACATGACAGAGACATACCAATCACATCCATTTCTTGGAATGCATCGGTACCAATGTGGGAACTTGCAACCTGACCTGTGATTGCAACCAGTGGGATAGAGTCCATAAAGGCATCAGCAAGGCCTGTGACTAGGTTGGTAGCACCTGGGCCAGACGTTGCCATACAAACAGCGACATCTTGTGTTGCGCGAGCCATGCCGATCGCGGCCATAGCTGCGCCTTGCTCATGGCGACATAGGATATGTTCAACTCCGCCGTCATAAAGTGCATCGTAGATTGGCATGATGGCACCACCTGGGTAACCAAATACGGTCTCAATTCCTTGTTGCTTGAGTGCGGATACGACTAGTTCTGCGCCTTTCATCGGAATTCTCCCGTATTACCTTTATTTTGGTAACTGTTTCCTTTGTCTCTGCACATCTTGTGCTCCCATTCTTCCTGTAAATCGGCAAAGCCGAAAATAATTAAAATTATAAAAATCGAATCGTCAAATTAGAAAAAACCCCCGGACTTTTCAGTGCGGGGGTTTTTTCTAATTCGTGGTTACTTTTTTCCCACTCGCCCCCGCGCAGTCTCAATAATGACCACGATAATCAGGTTAATCAGTGCGTAAATGCGAGCGTTAAAGTTCATATAATTCGAGTTTTCTCGTTTATTGTCTTTAGTAAATGTCTACATCTCTAGTGTTATCACACAAATCTGCCGCATGACAAGGAAAATGTCATTCTTTTTTCACATTAAAACACCATTCCACCAAGCTATATAACAACCTTATAGCTTTGGTGAGCAACGAATATCCAGAGCGAATACTTTTAAATCAAAGACAAAGGAAAGTTATGGGACTCGCGATAATTCATAGTCGAGCTAGTGTTGGTGTAGAGGCGCCAGAAGTGACGGTTGAGGTGCATATAAGCAACGGAATGCCCGGCTTTACGCTGGTGGGTCTGCCTGAAACAACGGTCAAGGAATCTAAAGATCGAGTGAGAAGCGCGATCATTAATTCTCGCTTTGAGTTTCCATCGAAAAGAATCACGGTCAATCTCGCTCCAGCAGATTTGCCAAAAGAGGGCGGACGTTTTGATTTGCCTATTGCGCTAGGAATCTTAGTCGCCTCCGAGCAGCTTCCCACATCCAAGATCGCGAAGCATGAATTCATCGGTGAGTTGGCGTTGTCAGGAGAGTTGCGCTCAGTAAAGGGCGTGTTACCCGCAACGTTAGCCGCCGATAGTGTCGAACGATGTTTGGTCGTCCCACACCACAACGGTGATCAGGCGGCGCTGGTGGGCAAGGGAGCTCACAAATCCGCACAAACCTTGTTGGAGGTTTGTGCGGATTTGTGTGGGCAGGCTCAGCTTGGTCTGTATCGTACCGAGCAACATCAAGTTGATGTGTCTGAGCTTCGCGACCTGCAAGACATCATCGGCCAACAGCAAGGCAAACGAGCACTAGAGATAGCAGCTGCGGGTAACCATAACCTACTTTTTCTAGGCCCTCCCGGAACGGGCAAGACCATGTTGGCTTCTCGACTGCGTGATTTGTTACCTGAAATGAGTGATGACGAAGCGATGGAAACCGCTTCGGTGGCTTCGTTAACGCAACAAGAGATCAATCAATACAACTGGAAACAACGTCCTTTTCGCGCTCCACATCATTCGAGTTCAATGGCAGCACTGGTAGGTGGGGGCTCAGTCCCTCGCCCCGGCGAGATCTCTTTGGCGCACAATGGCTTATTGTTTCTTGATGAGATGCCCGAGTTTGAGCGCAAGGTGCTCGATTCATTGCGTGAGCCACTGGAGTCGGGTGAAATCATTATCTCGCGGGTGGCGGGGAAAACTCGTTTCCCTGCGCGCTTTCAATTGATCGGTGCACTCAACCCAAGTCCAACAGGTTACTACGAAGGTAATCAAGCACGCGCTAACCCGCAGATCATATTGCGCTACCTCAATCGGCTATCTGGGCCGTTACTTGATCGGTTTGATATGTCATTGGAGATTCCATTGCTGCCTAAAGGAATGCTCGCCGAGGGTGGTGACCGCGGTGAAACCACTCAGGTTGTAAAGCAAAGAGTTAAACAAGCTCGTCAGTTGATGCTATCTCGCAACCATAAATCGAATGCACTGTTAGGTAGTCGAGAAATTGAGAAGTATTGCCCACTGCGACGTGAAGATGCCGAGTTTCTGGAAACAGCGCTGCATAGACTGGGTTTATCGATTCGTGCCTATCATCGAATCATCAAGGTCGCACGTACTATTGCTGATCTGGATGGTAACGAGCAGATAGAAAAGAAACACTTATCGGAAGCGCTTGGTTACCGCGCGATGGATAGATTATTGAAGCAACTTACGGCACAAGCTGTATAGTCATTGTGTTGTGGTAAACAAAAAAGCCTGCTTGTATGCAGGCTTTTTGGAAAAGTAGTTGATACTTGCTGAAGTTAGAACTTGTAGTTCAAGCCAACTGAAACGATGTATTGAGACTCATCATAGAAGGTAATGTTGGAGTCGCTCGTGCCGTAGCCAGCAAGAGAAACGAACGACCAGTTTTCCCAATCCATGAATTGATCATATTCGTAAGCAGCGAATAGGTTGATATTATCGTCACTACGCTTTTTGTCATAGATTGGGTTACTAGCGTCATATGAGCGTTGGTTGTAGCCCGCTGTTAATGCGTATTGGTGACGACCCATACCACCAAATAAGCTGACTTCACCACCGAACTGTTCGAATGATTCAGCATTACCTTCCGCATCACTTGATTGGTAAATCAAAGATGGTACTAGCATCATGGTGCGGCTAATCGGCTGGCGATACTGACCTTTCAGGTAGAGGGTATCAGCATCACGCTTAAGTTCTTCGTATCCAACCAGATCGCTATCAACATCCTTGGTTGCGTAAGCCATATCGAGTGAGAAAGCTGAACCTGCAATGTTACTTAGCTTCAAACGGAAAGCATTACCAGTTTCATCCGTTTTGCTTCGAGCTACACCCTCTGCATAAGGGTTGGCCCAGGTTTCACCAGACATAATGGTTGGCAGTAGTGAGGCATCGATCACCATGCCTGACTCAAGTTGGTATTTGTAACCCACTTCAAGCACAACGGTACCCGTTGCCACGTCATCACGTGCAGTACCTGTGTAGACTTGATGATTTAACTTTTCACCAAAGGTGTAAGCGATACTACCTAGAGGTGCGACAAGAAATGAGCTCTCAGATGAGGCTTTCTGCGTGTTTGATGAAATTGTGCTATCAGCATCGGTATCAAAGTTTGAGGTTGAAGAGGTTACCCCGGTGTTAATAGAGATTTCACCACTGAAGCCTTGCTCATCAGCAAGCTTGGCAAACGCAGGCGCAGCGGCAACGCTTAACGCTAATAACGTATATTTAATTTTCATTCAGAGGCTCCTTGCCCCAGTAATTGGCAGCAACAAATAGCTGTTAACAAAAGGTTATAGAAAACAATAAAATCTAAAGGTTCACTTTATCGCGCACCATGTAAAGGTTTATTAAATAAATGGGAAGTAGAACTACATCGAGAGATAGTATCTTCTGCCTGAAGTGATTAAAAAGCGTTAGGGACAAAAAAGGAAGCCGAAGCTCCCTTATTATGGTTTTTTGATTGTTTTTTTACTTTTTCAGCAGGAAGTTAACCAACTCAAAGTATTCATCTAGGCTGTTGATGCCTTGAGCTTCTACTAGGTAGCGGTTGTTAACTACGACAGCTGGTACGCCTGAAAGTCCGCTGTCTTTGAATGCTTTGTCGAAACGACGAACCATTGAATCTACCGCAAAGCCATTGTATGCCGCATCAAATTTCTTCGCATCAACACCTTCGTCTAGGAAGATTTGACGCAGTTCTGCTTCATCACGTGGTGGCTTGTTCATTGTGTGGATGCGGTTAAACATCACTGGCACCATCTTGTCTTCAACTTTCAGCGCAATCATGGTCGCGTAAGCTTTGCTCATTGGCAGCCCCATGTTGCCACCCATAAATGAAACATGGTTCTTCTGTAGCTTAGCGTCTTTAGGTAGCTGTTGTTTTAGCTGCTGGATGATTGGCTCAAAGCTATTACAGTGTGGGCAGTAAAAAGAGAAGAACTCTGTCACCATTGGTTTTTTTGATGCTTCTAGGTCAAGAACTTTGTAGTGTTCACCTTCGTTAAATTTCGCAGCGTGAGCTGAAAGGCTCAACATGATCAATGAGAAAAATGCGAATAGCTTTTTCATTTATCCAATCTCCATTATGTTTGAATTTTTATCTAGTTGTATGTTGCGATTGCTGTTACCACTGAGGCATTAACGAAAGTGGTGGCTCTTGCAGGGTAGCAATTTGCTCTTTACAAGCAAGTACTTGTTGTTCCCAATATTTCGGATCATTAAACCATGGGAAGGCCAGAGGAAACGCAGGATCGTGCCATCGTTTCGCCAACCATGCCATGTAATGCACCATACGTAGACCGCGTAGTGGTTCGATTAGTTTCAGTTGTGCGGTATTAAAATCGCAAAACTCTTGGTAACTCTCTAGCAAAATATCCAGTTGCATCAGCTTATCTTGGCGCTCGCCATTGAGCAGCATCCACAGATCTTGTATCGCAGGGCCGTTACGTGCGTCATCAAGATCGACGAACATTGGCCCATCGCGCCACAAAATATTGCCAGGGTGGCAGTCACCGTGCAGGCGGATATTCTCAATGTTGCTCGGCCACTGGCTCTCTAGCTCTTTTATCAGAAGGTCAACGTCATTGAAAAACGCGTTCTCTAGGTGCGTCGGGATAAACTGAGAATTCTCTAGAATCTTACGTGGCTGATAAAGGTATTCATCCAGGCTGATAGTAGGGCGATGTTGGAATGTTCTTCCTGCGCTGGCTTTATGAATACGCCCAAGAAAGCGCCCAACGCCTTCCAATTGGTCTAGGTTATCCACTTCATACTGCCTACCACCGACACTTTCAAATAAGGCAAATAGGTAGCCTTGGTATTCATGTAATGTTGCACCGTTGATTCGCATTGGAGGCGCAACGGGCATCTCTTGTTCGATAAGCTCTAGTGCGAAGTCATGTTCTTCTTGGATCTGTGCCTTGTTCCAGCGCTGTGGGCGATAAAACTTAACGACGTAGCGTTTACGGTCTTCGTCTGTGAATTGATATACACGGTTTTCGTAACTGTTGAGAGCGAGAAGCCCGGATTCAGCGCGAACTCCTATACTCTCCAGTGCGTACCACATGAAGTCAGGAGTCAGGTTATCAAAGTTAAAGGCTTGCATCGTCATAGAATAAAAAAGGCTCATTACTGAGCCTTTTTCCATTTATTGGGTTGTTATACCAAGCACTAAGGTGCGGGTATCAGAGCTTCTTGATAAAGCGGCTTTCGACTTCCATCGTAAACTCTTCATTATCCGAGAGTATAAACTGAATTGTCGAAACTGGTGAGCTCAGTTTTTCTGGGTCGGCGCCTAAACTGATAGGTAGGTTCAAAACCTCTCCCGGATTGACGGTAATCGTCTGTTTGCCGTACCAGATAGAACCGGGTAGTCCGCTCACATCGAGTTTGTATTCTTGCTCTTGTTGAGTCTTGTTGATCACTTTGAGGGTATAGGTGTTTTCAACCAACCCTTGGTTATTGATTCTAAACAGCTGGTTTCTGTCACGCAGAACACTCAGACCTGCAGGATCAACACTTGCTATCTGTGCGAAGAACAAGCCAAGCATCACGATCAAGATGGCTCCATAGCCTAGCAACTTAGGACGCATTACCTTGGTTGAGTGACCCTCAAGTCTGTGCTCGGTGGTGTAGTTAATCAGGCCTTTCTCATAGCCCATACGTTCCATGGTGTTGTCACAGGCATCAATACACGCGCCACAGTTAATACATTCGTATTGCAGGCCGTCACGGATATCAATTCCGGTAGGGCAAACTTGCACACATAAATTACAGTCAATACAGTCGCCTAGGCCAAGCTCTTTTGGATCCGCCTTGCGAGAGCGAGGACCACGGCTTTCACCACGTTCTGTGTCGTAGCCTACGATGAAGGTGTCTTTATCAAACATAGCTGATTGGAAACGCGCGTAAGGACACATGTGCAGACAAACAATTGAACGCATCCAACCTGCATTGGCGTAAGTACACCCAGCAAAAAACAGCACCCAAAACACTGGCCAGAAAGATGAGTTAAAGGTAAAGAAACCAACCACTAACTCTTTGATTGGAATGAAGTAACCAACAAAGGTTAAGCCCGTAGCGATGGCAATCGCCCACCACGCAATGTGTTTGAGGGTTTTTCTGACGATTAAATTGCTCGTCAGTTTGCCCGAGTCTTGTTTTCTTCGCTTATTGGCTGCACCTTCCAGTTTCTCTTCGAACCATATGTACATGAAGGTCCAGACGGTTTGTGGACACAAGTAGCCGCACCAGACTCGCCCTAAAAAGGTCGTTATGAAAAATAAGCCAAACGCGGCAATCATAAATAGGATCGCGAGTAGAGTCAGATCTTGCGGGTATAACGTGGTGCCAAAGAAGTTGAACTGTTGGCTACCGATATCGAGCAAGATCGCTTGTCGTTCACCAAATGGAATCCATGGGATAAGCGCAAAAAGTAAAAGTAAGAACCAACCGCCATAGCGACGCAGTTGTTGGAATTTACCTTTGCTTTCTCGAACATAGATTCGGTTACTTGGGTTAAATCGATCTCCATTACCTTTATGTGTTTTCGGGTTAAAGGTTTTAGGAGTCACATCTTTGATATCGATTTTATCCTGACTCATGGACTATCCTTTTTGTGGCTTGTTTGCCCGCTTAAAACGAGCATGACGACATTACTTGAAAGTATGATTTAGAGAACCTGTAGAAATTGAGCTTGGTGCATTTGTTGTTATCGCACTCACTCTTATTATTTTAGAAGATTCTTATGGATGGCGATTATAGCGACAATCTTGTTCTCATTTCTTTAACGCTATCAACCTTTAACAACAAAAGTCATAACAGTTGTGACGAAAAAATAGCGAACAGAAACAAAAAAGCGACCGAGTGGTCGCTTTTTTAAATTGAGAGTTTTATCTATACGGTAATTACGCTCTTGAGCATCGAGGTAATTAAAGGATGCCACGTGCTTTTAGAATTGCGGTTTTGAAATCATCTTCTTGGTCTTTTTTCAGACCCGGGATCATTTCATCTTTTTTGCTGTTACGCATTTTTAGATGGTAGATAAGCACATCGTCAGTCAGGTCTTCAAGTTTACCCTCGTAGCCTGCTTCTTTTGACAGCTTAATGATGAACTCTAACAAGTTAAGCTCTTGATCTTTCTGCCACTCAGGCTCCATCAGTTCAAGCAGTTCTTCTATGCGGTGACACTTCATACTTTATTCTCCACAAATTTTATAATGATTTGTGGCTAAGGTATCAAATCGGGTAGGGAATACCAATGTGTAAACACATTTCAAGATGGGAGCGGGCAAGAAAAAGCGCAGTAAAAACTGCGCTTTTTGTTAAGCGGCTTTAATCACTTTTGTTGTAGTCGGTGCTAATAAAGCAGTCTTCTCAACTAGAGTCATTGTAGGAGCCAATTTCTTAGCCGTTGGAGCAGCAACAAAGCCACTACGACGACGCATCGCACTACGGTTGGTGTGCGAGAACCTGACAGCTGTTGGGCGCATTAATTTACCTAACGGTCAGGCATATCCATTGCCAATCTAATGGCCTGATTTACCATGAGATCCACCTCAATTACTTGAAGCGTCACTCGTCTGGCTTTCGCCAATCCGAAGAATAAATCAGGATAATGATATGCATGCATATCAAGGCTTAGATTATCACTATCTAAGTTATCGATCGACGCCTGAGTGATAATTAAACGATATTAGAGCTAAAATAGTGTGAGCAGTATATTTGAGTTTGAACCTCTTTCAGGCTTAAGATGATGCTTTAAAGGAGGTGCATATGTCGTTCTTAAAGAAAACGTTAGCAAGTTTTGGCATTGGGTCTGCCAAGGTAGATTCTGTATTGCAACAGGAAGTGCTTTATCCAGGACAAAAGGCGAGCATTATTGTGCATGTCTACGGTGGCGCTCAGCCACAGGAGATCGACAATATCGATCTCAACTTGTGCTGTCGTTACGTCAAAGAAGTCACCATGAACTCACAAAGGCAAGAGGGCGGTCATAAACGCCGAATGCACCAAACATACTCGTTGGCCAAATGGAGCCTGCCGTATGCCTTTGTTATTCAGCCAGGTGAAACCCGTGATTTTGAATGTGAGTTTGATGTACCACTGAATACACCGGTCACGATTGGTGATTCAAAGGTGTGGCTTGAAACCGGCTTGGATATTGCGATGGCGATTGACCCATCGGATAAAGATATCTTAACGGTTCGTCCTGATGCACTCCTCGATGGCATTTTTAACGAACTTGAAGCTCAAGGTCTACGTATCCGCCAAGTGGAATGTGAAGCGGTAGAGGGCTTTGAACTTCCATTTGTACAAGAGTTCGAGTTTGTTCCGACGACTGGTCCTTATCATGGCCGTTGGCGTGAGCTTGAGGTTGTTGCCCATCGTGATGATGCCGAGCTTAAGTTGTGGTTTGAGATAGACCGCAATCGCGACGGTGCAAAAGGTATGTTGGCGAGCTTATTGGGAGTGGGCCAGCTGCAGCGTCAGTTGAGTGTGCCATTGGATACATCTCCGGAAGAAGCCGGCAAGATGGTGCTTGAGTATCTAGATAGCGCCTCTTAGTTAGCTCTTTGGTTAGTTAGTTAGTTTGAGAGCGCCTAACCTCATCACACAGTTTTGGCGTTATTAATGTCATAAAAATTTAAGCTTACACGTGTAAGCTTAATATGCAATACTAGGTCAATTGAACATTTACTCTAGTAGGATACTCATGTCTGCATCATCAGCCAGCGAATACAGCGACATCGAAGAACGCGCTAATGCGATAACCCATGGCTTGGGCGTTGTGCTTGGCGTAGTTGGTCTGATTTTGTTGCTGATTCGTGCATTTGATTACCAAGCCGACATGTTGACTGTTGCTAGTATGGCAATCTATGGCAGCAGTATTATCCTGCTTTTTCTTGCTTCCACGCTCTATCACTCGATCACCACAGAAAAGACCAAGCGTTTATTGAAAACCCTCGATCACTGTGCGATTTATTTGCTGATCGCAGGTAGCTACACCCCGTTTTTATTAGTCGGTTTAAGAACCCCACTCGCAATGGGCTTGATGGCGGTTATTTGGGGGATTGCGTTGGTGGGTATCATCATGAAGATCGCGTTCGTGTACCGTTTCAAGCGCCTATCGCTGTTCATTTACTTAGCGATGGGGTGGCTATCTTTGATTGTGGTTTATCAATTGGCGATGAATATCGATATAGGTGGCTTGGTGTTGCTGGCGGTTGGTGGGGTGATTTACTCGTTGGGTGTGATTTTCTATGTAGCAAAACGCATCCCTTATAACCATGCCATTTGGCACCTGTTTGTATTGGCGGGCTGCGCTTGCCATTTCTTCGCTATTTATCTGTATGTGACACCGGTTTAGCGTTACTACGATAGACTTCTAACGTGTTGAAACGTCGGTAATCTCGACATCGATTTTATATTCCGGGTACTTATCAACATCAATTGCTAAGTACTTACCTTCGGCAGAAGTTTGTGGACGAAGGTAAGTGTCTGCCATACGTTTGATAGATTGCCATGTATTAATGCTTTCTTGATGAAGTAGCTCACCCGTTGGTGAATAGACCGTAACTTTTAAGGTCACTAACACTACCGCTTGCGTACTCTGGTTAGTAATAGATATCGGTAGAATCAACTGCTCATTTTCGTAGAGTCCAGCCCCAATCAAAACATCCACACCTGATTTAGAAACCTGTAAGCTTGGTTTTGTATCACCAATCGTGATTGTAGTCCCGCGCATACTTTTGGCTATAGGAATACTTTTTAGTGTAGGCTCTCCGTCAGATGAGGTCTTACTATGATATTGCCATGTGAAATCGTCTTTCAGTAAAATTTCTTTACCATCAGGTAGAGTCACCAACTGGTCGGCGAATGCAGAACTGCTAAGCAATGCGCCAGCGAGAAGTACGTATGATTTCATCTGTGTTTCCTTGATTTTGTGCTTGGTTAGCGTCGCCAAAAGGCTGGGAAAAATAGAACAATGAGCGTCAGTATCTCGAGTCGCCCCATCAGCATTCCTAAACTTAATAGCCATTTAGCAGCATCTGGCAGTGGAGCAAAGTTCCCGGTTGGACCGATCACGCTGCCCATGCCCGGGCCAACGTTAGCAACGGCTGTGATTGCGCCAGATATACTGGTCACGGGATCAAGTCCCATCGCGCTCAAGCCACCTGCAATTAAGATAATCGTAATAAAGAACATCAAACCAAATGCAACAAGTGAACGCACAATGTCGTCATTCACTGGTCGTTGGTTATAGCGTTGAACAAATACACCTGACGGGTGAATCAGTTTCATCATTTGTTTATGAAGCATGGTCATCGCGATCTGGAAGCGGAATATTTTAATACCACCAGAGGTTGAACCCGAGCACGCGCCCGCCATCATTAGAAACGCAAATAAGGTCGTTGGCAGTGCGCCCCACGCGGTGAAGTCTTCTAAGCCAAAACCGGTTGTGGTGACGACTGACACTATGTTGAACATCGAAACACGCATCGCATCCATGACTGTGTAGCCATCTCTAACCACCAACCATGTCGATATTACGGCACTGGTGACCAAAAATAGATACGTGAAACCTCTCACTTGCGCATCTTTATATAGGATTGAGAGTTTTCTACCACGCAGTGCGCTAACAAACAGTAAGAACGGCAGACCACCAAGGAACATGAACAGGGTTCCTACCCAGTGAGCACTGTTAGAGAAGTGGTTCATCGAGCCATCAGATGTTGAGTAACCACCTGTCGACAGCGTAGTGAAGGCGTGATTGATAGCATCAAAGATACCCATGCCTGCAAACAGATAACTAATGATGCACAAGCCGGTAAGAACTAGATAAACCGCCACGATGTTCTTGGCGACTGTTTTTGCTCGTGGGCTGCTTTTATCTGACCAATCGGATGATTCGGTTTGGAATAGGCGCATACCACCGACGTTGAGCATTGGCAGAACAGCTACCGCCATCACGATAAAGCCGATGCCACCTAGCCACTGTAATATGGAACGCCACAACAGAATGCTTGGAGCCATGCTGTCTAAGCCGCTTAAGACGGTTGAACCTGTCGTAGTGATACCAGACATGGTTTCAAAATAGGCATCAGTGAAGCTGATGTGGTTGATAAAGACAAAGGGCAGGGCAGCGAAGGCACTGGCAATAGTCCATACCAGAGAGGTGATTAGGAACATGTCCCGCACCCCTAACCGGAATTTTGCGGAGCGGCCTAAGCTTAAGCAGATAAACGCCACAATGTGCGTGATAACTACCGATTGACCAAACTCGAGAAAGCCACCTGTGCCGGTAAAGAAGGCCACCAGTGTTGGGATGTACATGAACAGGGCCAGTTTAGATAACACTAACCCTATCACTAATAATATCGGACGAAAATTGACCATAGCTTAATGCCTGAGCGCGTTGTTACGTGAAGACTTATGAAACAAGGCTACAAGAAGAACGGACTCGGTTGGAAAAGAGACTCAACATCAGGCACGTACTTCTTGTCTACTAGGAACATTACTACGTGGTCATCTTGTTCGATCACGGTTCTATCGTGCGCGATCAGCACCTCTTCTCCGCGAACAATGGCACCAATGGTGGTACCCGGTGGTAGTTTGATATCGCCAATTGCTCGGCCAACGACTTTAGATGTGGTTTCGTCACCGTGGGCGATGGCTTCGATAGCCTCAGCAGCACCGCGACGTAAAGAAGATACGTTAACAATATCAGCACGACGAACGTGAGTAAGTAGCGCAGAAATGGTCGCTTGTTGTGGGGAGATTGCAATGTCAATCACACCGCCTTGCACAAGGTCGACGTAAGCACCGCGTTGGATCAGTACCATTACTTTCTTGGCACCCATACGCTTAGCCAGCATTGCCGACATGATGTTGGTTTCATCTTCATTGGTTAGGGCAATGAATACATCAACCTGATCGATGTTCTCTTCGGTGAGTAGCTCTTGGTCTGCTGCATCACCACAGAATACGATGGTGTTTTCTAATTCTTCAGACAGCTTCTCTGCACGTGTGTAGCTGCGCTCGATAAGCTTGATGCTGTAGCTCTGCTCAAGGCGTTTCGCTAAGCTTGCACCGATGTTACCACCACCGACAATCATGATGCGGCGGTACGGTTTCTCTAAGCGTTGTAGTTCACTCATTACTGAGCGGATATGGTTACTTGCCGCCACAAAGAACACTTCATCATCGGCTTCAATGATGGTGGTGCCTTGTGGGCGAATAGGGCGGCCTTGTCGGAAGATAGCCGCAACACGCGTATCGATATGAGGCATGTGCTCACGCAAAGCAGACAATGCATTACCCACCAGTGGACCACCATAGTAGGCTTTTACCGCTACTAGGCTCACCTTCTGTTCAGCAAAGCTCACCACTTGTAGTGCTCCTGGGTATTGAATTAGGCGCTCGATATAGCTGGTCACTAGCTCTTCCGGAGCGATCAGGTGGTCTACAGGGATAGCCCCTGATTTGAATAGCGCTTCTTTCTCTTCTAGGTATTGAGGAGAACGAATACGAGCAATTCGGTTTGGCGTGTTGAAAAGAGAGAAAGCAACCTGACACGCAGCCATATTGGTTTCATCCATATTGGTTACGGCAACCAACATGTCGGCATCTTGCGCACCTGCTTCACGTAGTGTGTTTGGATGACTGGCATAACCGTTTACAACCCTAAGGTCGTACTTATCCTGAAGTTCACGCAGTCGGTCAGCATTACGGTCGACAATGGTGATGTCGTTGTTTTCACCAACCAGGTTTTCAGCAAGGGTACCGCCAACTTGTCCAGCACCTAGGATAATGATCTTCATAGCCTTTCTCTTTTCTTTACCGTGGTAATTCTAGTTATCTAACTTTGTTTTGATAATGCACTAGAAAGAAACAGCGGCTAAGAAATAAATTCTTAGCCGCTGTTAGTTGTTATGCCTGTTTTACTAGAACTGCGTAGTAGAAGCCATCCATATCTTCTTCTCCAGGCAGTATTTGACGACCCGGATTTTCGATATCAGACCCAACAAGCGTTGCGTTCTCAGTACGCTCAAGGAATGCTTTCACTTGCAGTACGTTTTCTTGCGGCGTGATTGAGCATGTCGCATAAACCATGGTGCCGCCTTCTTTCAACTGACGCCACATTGCATCCATAATCTCGCTTTGCAGTTCAGCCAGCGCATCAATGTCAGATGCGCGACGTAGCCACTTGATGTCAGGGTGACGGCGAATTACGCCTGTCGCTGAACAAGGTGCATCAAGTAGGATACGGTCGAACTTATCACCCATCCACCACTCTTCAGGGTAGCGAGCATCACCACAAATTACGTCGGCACGCAGTTGTAGACGTTCAAGGTTATCGTAAACACGGTCTAGGCGTTTAATGTCGCAGTCAATCGCAACCACTTCAGTGTCATTGGTATGCTCAAGAATGTGTGCCGTTTTACCACCTGGCGCAGCACAGCAATCTAGGATTAGCTCACCATCTTTTGGTGTTAGGTAATCAACTGAAAGCTGAGCGGCAGCGTCTTGTACTGATACCCAACCTCTGTCGAAGCCAGGAAGTAAAGTAACATCACAAGGTGCAGCTAATTTTATGGCATCTGCTGCTTCAGGGTGCAATGTGTATTCAATGTTTTCGTTTTTAAGCAGTTCAACATACTCGTCACGAGTGTGGTGTTGGCGGTTAACGCGTAGCCACATTGGTGCCTTGCTGTTGTTTGCTTCAACCAGTTGCTCCCATTGATCTGGGTAGCTCTCTTGAAGCATTTTTAGGATCCAGCTTGGGTGGCCATATTTGCCCGCGTTGTGGCTAACTGCTTTCTCATCTAGCTCTTCTTGGTCACGTAGGTAGCTACGTAATACCGCGTTGATCAAACCACTTAGGCTTGGGCCACGCAGTGTTTTGGTGCCCTCAACTGTTTCTGCAACGGCAGCATGCGAAGGGATACGCATGAAGCTCAGTTGGTAAATGCCCACCAAAATAAGGTGGTGGAATACACGCTTTTTACCTTTAAGCGGGTTTTCCATCAGTTCGTTAGCGATTGACTCTAAACGAGGCAGGTAACGAAGTGCGCCGTAGCAAATCTCTTGCAGTAGAGCATGGTCTCGCGGACGGATCGTTTTTTGAGCCGCAGGGAGAGCGTGTGAAAGAGAGTGGCCTTTATCGACAACTTGGAATAGGACATTTGCAGCAGCAGCGCGAACATTCATGAGGGGTACCGAATATTTATTTGAATACATGAGGGCATCTCTGCCCTCGTAAAGGTTTTCTAAGCTGAGTAATTAACAGCTTTAAAAGCGGATTAAGAAAGTTGAGTGCCAACTTCAAACCAGCTTGCACGTGAGTTCAAGATATCCTGAACGGACATGGCTTTTTTACCAGGAACTTGCAGTTGTTCAAGAACAAGTACGCCTTGTCCAGTCGCTACATAGATACCCGTTTTATCCGCTTGCAGAATGGTACCTGCAGGCTTATCAGAAGTTTGTTCTGCCACACGGCTTTGCCATACTTTAATGCTGTTCTCAGCAGCTTCAAAGTGGCTCATTGGCCATGGGTTGAAGGCACGAACGCAGCGCTCAATATGAGCCGCGTCATCACTCCAGCTGATACGCGCTTCTTCTTTACTTAGCTTCTTCGCGTAATTAGCAAGTTCGTCGTCTTGCTTTTCAGGCACCGCTTTACCAGAAGCTATGTCAGACAAGCACTCAACAAGCGCATCAGGGCCAAGGCCAGCTAGTTTTTCGTACATTGAAGCACTGGTATCTGTCGCTTCAATTGGTAGCGTTGCGATACTTAGCATGTCACCCGTATCTAGGCCGATATCCATCTGCATGATCGTTACGCCTGTCTCTTTATCACCCGCCCAAATAGAGCGTTGGATAGGGGCAGCACCACGCCAGCGCGGTAGGATAGAACCATGTACATTGATACAACCTAAGCGAGGCGTATCTAAAACCATTTGTGGAAGCAACAAGCCATAAGCAACAACTACCATGATGTCAGCATTCAAATCCGCTAATTCTTGCTTAGCTTCATCTGACTTGAAATTTTCTGGTTGGTAAACCGGAATATTGTTTTCAAGTGCGATGTTTTTTACTGGGCTCGCAGTCAGTTTTTTACCGCGGCCTGCTGGACGATCTGGCTGTGTGTAAACAGCAATAACTTCATGCTCCGAAGACAACAACGCCGCCAAATGACGGGCGGCGAAATCCGGAGTACCTGCGAAGACAATTCTCAAAGATTGACTCAAGGTAGACTTCCTTCTTAATTTAGTAATAGCAGCGGTTATTAACCTTGTTTCTCGTTGAAACGTTTAATCTTCGCTAGCTTATCTTGAATACGTTTGCGTTTTAGTGGCGATAGGTAATCAACAAACAACTTGCCTTCTAGATGGTCAAGTTCGTGCTGAACACAGATAGCCAGAAGGTCGTCAGCGTCGAATGTGAATTCGTTGCCTTCACGGTCTAATGCTTTAACCGTTACTTCTGCAGCGCGAGGTACTAGAGCTCGAGCGCCTGGTACAGATAGACAGCCTTCTTCGATACCATCTTCGCCACGTTTGTCAGTAATTTCAGGGTTGATCAGAACCATAGGCTCGTCACGTGTTTCTGAAATATCGATAACAACGATGCGCTGGTGGAAATCTACTTGCGTTGCCGCAAGGCCGATACCTTCTTCGTCGTACATGGTTTCAATCATGTCATCAACGAACTTTTGAATCTCTGGGGTAACTTCTTTTACCGGTTTCGCCACGGTACGTAGACGATCATCTGGTAATGTTAATACTTGTAATACAGACATATACACTCGAAATATTGAACTGTGCCGAAACAGCTTAAACCTTGTTGGCTCAATTCTAGACATTTTAGAGGTCAAATGACAGCATCCTGAAGGTAATTCTCTAATCAGATGTCATATATTCAGACCAAGGAACCTAGGTCATGCGTCATTTTTTCCCCGCTTTATCTCTTATTTGTGCCTCGATTTCGTTTGCCGCTACGACTGAAAATAGTGCTCAACCTTTAACCATTAAACAGGGTGCACCCGAGGCGTATGTGGTGGTTAAGGGCGATACCTTGTGGGATATCTCCGCGATGTATCTCGATAGCCCGTGGTTGTGGCCAAGGTTGT
This sequence comes from Vibrio gigantis, assembly GCF_024347515.1. NCBI lineage: Bacteria > Pseudomonadati > Pseudomonadota > Gammaproteobacteria > Vibrionales > Vibrionaceae > Vibrio > Vibrio gigantis. Next base: position 3,528,948 of record NZ_AP025492.1, on the reverse strand, counting down.
GGCAGGTAAACCCTGAGATAGAAAACCCTCATCTTATTTACCCCGGAGATAAATTGTCTCTGGTTTGGATTAATGGCGAGCCTGTATTGAGCCTTAAACCCGTCATCAAGCTAAGCCCTAAGATTCGTGTATCAGAAAAGAAAGCAGTACCTACCGTGAATGAAGGGCTAGTTCTGCCGTATTTACAATCTGATCGCTTGGTAGAGCAGCAAGATATCGAGTCGGCGCAACGGGTATTAGGAACCAGTGATGGCAAACGCTTCTTATCGGGTGAAGACCGACTATTTATCTCGGGCAACCAACAACATCAAAAATGGGGTATTTACCGTTCTGTCGAAACCTACCAACGACAGCAACCTCAAGCGAGTATTACCTCTTTGCGTTTGGTCGCTACGGCACACCTCAAAGAGGTGGATGATGAGTTCAGTAGCTTGAAGATAGAGACTCAGCTGCAAGAGGTGTTACTTAACGATCTAGTGTTGCCGGAGCTTGGCGTTGATCAGGTGAATCTCTCAACCACATTTTATCCAGCGCCTAGTGCTGTGGGGCAGTTTGCTAATATCTTAGGTTCATTAGATGGGAGCCAATACAGCGCAAAAAATCAGGTTGTGGTTATTAACAAAGGCTCACAGGACAATCTTCGCCAAGGCTCTATGTTTACCCTCAGCGAAAGCGGCGCGGTGGTGTTTGGTAAGCAGGGTGAATATAGCTATAAAGAGTCAGCGGCGAGCGATAAGGTGCAATTGCCAAGTACCTCACTCGGTAGTTTGATGGTCATTCGCCCTTATGAGTATTTTAGCCTCGCGTTGATCACTCAGAGCTCTAAGCCGGTTAGCAATGACATTCTGGCGGTATCGCCTTTGGACCTTGCTTTGACGAAAGAGGTTAAGGGCACCGAGTGAATGAGCAGCAACTGAGTGCTTGGCTAACTCTAAGTTTTGTTCCTCAATTGGGTAGCAAGCGCCTTTCTCGTTTGCTGAGTATTGATTCTCCTTCTAATATTGTTGGCTACTCAAGTCAGCAGCTACAAGCACTTGGTTTGTCTGCCAAGCAAATTTCCTATCTAAGAGAGCAAGCCCCGAGAGAAGTGGAGGCTTGCTTAGCGTGGCAAGCAAGGCAGCCCAACCATCACATCATTACCCCTAACTGCCCACACTATCCCAAACTGCTGAACGAGACAGCCTCTGCGCCAAGTGCTCTTTTCGTTAAAGGTCACGTTGAAAAATTGATTGAGCCTCAAATCGCAATGGTTGGCAGTCGTAATGCCAGTCTCGAAGGACTACAGACAGCGAAGTCCTTCGCTAAAGAGTTTGTACAAAATGGCTTGATTGTCACGAGTGGCTTAGCGTTGGGCATTGATGGCTATGCTCATGATGGTGCTTTGGATAAAGGAGGGGAGACCTTCGCAGTGTTGGGCTCTGGCTTGGACTCCATTTACCCTGCGCGGCATAGAAACTTAGCCGATAGAATTTGTGAGAATGGTGCGCTGATTTCAGAGTTTCGGCCAAGTGCTAAACCACGACCTGAACATTTCCCTCGCCGTAACCGTATTATTAGTGGCTTGTCGCTAGGAACCTTAGTGGTTGAGGCGGCTGAGAAGAGTGGCTCTTTGATTACGGCTCGCTATGCCATGGAGCAAGGCCGAGAGGTGTTTGCACTTCCTGGCTCAATTCATAGTCCAACCAGCCGCGGAGGTAACAGCTTAATTAAATCTGGTGCATGTTTGGTGCAAAATGCTCAAGATGTTCTGATTGAAATAAAGAGTCTGTTAGACTGGTCTATAGATCAGCAGCCCAGTTTGTTCGAGCCTACGCCGAATGAGGGTGAAAATGAGCAATTGCCATTTCCACAGCTGTTAGCTAACGTAGGATTAGAGGCGACACCCGTTGATATTTTGGCACAGAGAACCCATATACCTGTGCATGAGGTCATGATGCAGCTTTTAGAGCTTGAGCTCTCAGGGCATGTTGTTGCAGTTTCCGGTGGCTATATTCGAAAGGGGAGAGGCTAAGCTATGATGATGGACATACTGATGTACTTGTTTGAAACCTACATCCATAGCGATTCTGAATTGCAGGTGGATCAAGATGAGCTGGAAGATGAGCTTCTTCGAGCAGGGTTTCACCAAGATGATATTTATAAGGCCCTCCATTGGTTAGAAGATCTTGCGGCATTGCAAGATACCGAGAACCAAGCGGCGATTAGTGTGTGTTCCAATACCTCAATGCGTATTTATACCAGTCGAGAGATTTCACGTATTAATATGGAGTGTCGAGGTTTCTTACTGTTCCTAGAGCAGATCAACGTACTCACGACAGAGATTCGTGAAATGGTGATTGATCGTGTGATGGGGCTTGAGACCAACGAATTTGAATTAGATGATCTGAAATGGATTATCTTAATGGTGCTATTTAATGTGCCGGGTAATGAAAGTGCTTACACGCAAATGGAAGAGCTGTTGTACACCAAAGAGCAAGGTATCTTGCATTAACACAGGCTTGTCATGAGTAGTAAGATTGATAATCAGCTTTTTTCAGCACATGAACATGCATTAGAGCATGAACCATGTCCACAGTGTGGTGGAGAGCTTCAGCTTCGCCATGGTAAGCACGGTCCATTTTTAGGCTGTAAGCAGTACCCGAGCTGTGATTACATCAAGCCGTTGCATCAAAACGATGGACACGTGGTGAAAGAGCTGGGTGTGCCGTGTCCTAAATGCCAAAACGAGTTGGTATTAAGGCAGGGCCGCTTTGGGATGTTTATTGGTTGCAGTAGTTACCCAACGTGTAATCACATCGAATCTTTGGATCAACCGAAAGAACAACCTGAAGAGCAGCCACTTGTTGCGTGCCCTGAGTGTGGCAGAGGCCATTTGGTTGAGCGTAAATCTCGCTATGGCAAAACCTTCTATGCTTGTGATAACTACCCTAAGTGTAAGTTTGCCGTTAATCAGCCTCCTGTTATTGGTCGCTGTGAAGAGTGCCAGTTCCCGTTGTTACTGGAGAAGAAAACAGCCAATGGCACTAAGAAGCAATGTGCTGATCGTAAGTGTCATCACATTCAATCTCAGTAGTCATGTTAATCACAGTAAGTGAATGACCAGAAATAAAAAAACGGCGCTCAATGAGCGCCGTTTCTATATCCAATGAACTTTTTGTATCCATAAACCAATGTAGGCTTACTTCATCTGCTCAGCAAACTCATGCACAGCCGGGTAGGCTTGCTTATCGAGAATATCAGCCAATGAGCACAACGCTCTTTGCAGTTCTGCGTTGTAGTCAGCGCTCACGTTAATATGGCCCATCTTACGACCTGCACGCTTCTCTTTACCATACCAATGAACATGACAGCCACCTTGGGCCAGAATAGCCTCAGGTAGAGTATCTTCACCAAGAATGTTGATCATTGCGGTTGGACGAATCAGCTTAGTGCTGCCTAGTGGCATGCCACATACAGCACGCAGATGGTTCTCAAACTGACAAGTTTCAGCGCCTTGTTGCGTCCAGTGGCCAGAGTTATGAACACGTGGTGCTATCTCGTTAACCAGCAGTGAACCTTGAACATCAAAGAACTCAAGTGCTAGCACGCCAACGTAATCTAAGCGTTCTGCAATTGCTGTGAACATGGTTTTCGCTTGCTCTTGCAGTTCCATGTCATCAATCGCGGTCGATAAGCTCAACACGCCGTCGGTGTGAACATTCTCAGCCAGTGGGTACACTTGAATCTCGCCATTGGTACCGCGAGCACCAACCAGTGATACTTCACGGTCGAATGGAACGAACTCTTCAGCCACAATGGCTTGATTGTCTGTCGCTGCAATGCACTCGGCCATTTCTGCCCAAGTCGCGTCAACATTGTCTAGTGTCTTTAAGCGCCACTGGCCCTTACCATCGTAGCCGCCAAGTGTGCTCTTCAGTACCATTGGTAAGCCAACGTGAGCGATCGCAGCGTTAAAGTCTTCGCGAGAGTTAATCACATAGTACTTAGCGTTTTTCACGTTCGCTTCGTCTAACAGCGCTTTTTCAAGGCGACGGTCACCGCCTGCTTTGATTGCTTCTGTGGTCGGTAAGAACTTACCGCTGCGCTCACATACCTCAAGTACGTCGTGAGGGATGTGTTCGAACTCAGCCGTAATGACGTCCGCTCGCTCTATCGCATTCTCTAAGCCGTTGCCTAGAATCGCTTGCGTTAATGGATGAACAATATTTTTGCTGCCAACATCAAAAGCAGAAATTTCAATATTCAGCGGTGCCCCAGCTAGGGACATCATGCGAGCAAGTTGGCCCGCGCCTAACACAAGAACATGCATGGGGATTAGTCCTCTGCAGGGTTTGGATTAGCAAGTACCGTTTCTGTTTGCTCAGAGCGGAATGCTTCTACTTTTGCCATTACTTCTTCATTGTGTGTGCCAATGATTTGAGCGGCTAGGATGCCAGCGTTCGCTGCACCCGCTTCACCGATAGCCAGAGTACCTACCGCAATGCCTTTTGGCATTTGCACGATAGAAAGCAGAGAATCCATGCCTTTCAGCGCTTTAGACTGAACTGGAACGCCAAGAACTGGGACGCTTGTGAAAGCAGCCGCCATGCCTGGTAGGTGAGCAGCACCGCCAGCACCAGCAATAATGACTTTAATACCGCGCTCTTTCGCACTGGTTGCGTAGTCTGCAAGCAACTGAGGTGTGCGGTGAGCTGAAACCACTTTTGTTTCGTACGCCACGCCAAACTGATCCAACATGTCCGCAGCTAGCTTCATTGTTGGCCAATCAGATTTAGAACCCATGATAATACCGACAGTCATCTCAAACTCCTTCAGGTACGATTTAATTAGTGATTAGATATTTTGCGCGCATTATACGGGTAAAATCGCTTAAGGAAAACGTTTGCGTCAGTCTAAATTGCCAATTGATACATTTTATAAACAAATAGCTTTAGTAACAGTGAGTGATAATTTGTACACTTAGTGAGTTCGATAACTGACTTAATGAGGCAACCCGTGGATAACTTTCAACATACATTGCAGGCATTACAACAGGGCGAAGTCATTGCTTACCCGACCGAAGGCGTTTTTGGGGTTGGTTGTGATCCTGATAATCCACATGCCATCAAGAAATTACTCGAGTTAAAACAGCGTCCAGTTGAAAAGGGCTTGATCTTGATTGCGGCAAGTTACGAGCAGCTGCTTCCTTATATTGATGAAAGCCAACTGACCGATGAGCAATTGGCGACGGTTAAAGCTACATGGCCGGGGCCAGTCACTTGGATCATGCCAACCAGTGCTAAAGTGACTGACTGGGTGAGTGGTCAGTTTGATTCAATCGCTGTGCGAGTGACGGATCACCCTTTGGTGCAAAGAATGTGTAATGAATTCGGTAAGCCGTTAACCTCTACCAGTGCTAATCTGACGGGCGAACCACCTTGTATGACGACCGAAGAGGTACAACAGCAACTTGGCCAACACTTGGTTGCGATTCTTGAAGGGGAAACGGGTGGTCGTGACAAGCCAAGCGAAATTAGAGATGCAAAAACATCGAAAATATTAAGACAGGGTTAAACCCTGCAAAGGAAAGTAAAATGTCAGCAATTGATAAAGAAGCAGTAAAGCAGTTTTTACTGAGCCTACAAGATTCGATTTGCCAACAGCTTGAACAAGCTGATGGTAGTGCACTATTCAAAGAAGATGCATGGGAACGTGAACCTAGCGATCGCCTTGGTGGAGGTGGTCGCACTCGTGTGATGACTGACGGTGCAGTCTTTGAGCAGGGTGGTGTAAACTTCTCTCACGTTGCAGGTAAGGCAATGCCTGCCTCAGCGACTGCTCATCGCCCTGAATTAGCCGGGCGTAAGTTTGAGGCGATGGGTGTCTCATTAGTTATCCATCCTAAAAACCCTTATATCCCAACTTCACACGCTAATGTTCGATTCTTCATTGCGGAAAAAGAAGGTGAAGACCCAATTTGGTGGTTTGGTGGTGGTTTTGACTTAACGCCATTCTACCCTTTCGACGAAGACTGTCAGTCTTGGCATCAAACTGCTAAAGCTCTGTGTGCACCATTTGGTGATAACGTATATCAAGAACACAAAGAGTGGTGCGATAAGTACTTCTTCCTACCTCACCGCGATGAAACGCGTGGTGTTGGTGGCCTGTTCTTTGATGACTTAAATGAGTGGGGCTTTGAAAAGAGTTTTGCTTACATGCAGGCTGTTGGTGAAGGTTATGCCGCGGCATACCTACCTATTGTTGAGCGCCGTAAAGAGACACCTTATGGTGAGCGTGAGCGTGACTTCCAGCTATACCGCCGTGGTCGCTACGTTGAATTCAACCTAGTCTATGACCGTGGCACTTTGTTTGGTCTGCAAAGCGGTGGTCGTACAGAGTCTATATTGATGTCTATGCCGCCATTGGCACGTTGGGAATATCGTTACGAACCAGAAGTAGGGTCACCAGAAGCGCTGCTTTATAGTGACTACCTAAAACCGCGAGTTTGGTAGTTCTTCCTTCCTTATAGGGATAGTGATAGGGTCGTCTATATAGATGACCCTTTTATTATTTCTGTTAGGTAAGGATATGACACAGCAAGTAGATCGTTATGCCGTTTTCGGTAACCCTATTGGGCAAAGCAAATCGCCATTCATTCACACATTATTTGCTCGCCAAACCAATCAACAACTTACCTATACAGCACTGCAGCCAGAACACGGTCAATTCATTACCGAGGCTAACGCTTTTTTTAGCGAAGGCGGTAGAGGGTGTAATGTCACAGCACCATTTAAAGAAGACGCTTATCAGTTTGCTAATCGATTGACTGAAAGAGCTCAGCTAGCCGGTGCTGTTAATACATTAAAGAAGCTAGATGACGGAGAAATCATTGGTGATAACACTGATGGTGAGGGGCTTGTTCAAGATCTACTTCAACACCAAGTGGTATTAGAGGGAGCTCGAGTTCTCTTACTGGGTGCTGGTGGCGCAGCAAGAGGAGTGATTCAACCTCTCCTCGATCAAAAGCCGCAGCAATTAGTGGTGGCTAACCGCACCAGTTCAAAAGCTGAACTGTTATCTGAGATGTTTACCTCGCATGGAAACATTAAAGGGGTAGGGCTAAGTGATGTGCTTGAAGGCTTTGATGTCATTATTAACTCAACGTCATCAGGCCTAAGTGGTCAACTACCAGAAGTTTCTCCATCTATCTTCAATAGTAATAGTGTCGTCTACGACATGGTTTATGGTTCAGGCAATACAGTATTCAACCAATGGGCATTAGATAATGGTGTTCATGCTGCTTATGATGGTTTAGGTATGCTGGTGGGTCAGGCTGCAGAGAGCTTCATACTATGGCGTGGTCTTCGTCCGGGAACTAAGCAGATCTTAAGAGAACTACGTAAAAACCTAGAGATGTAACAAGGTATTTATAAAAATGAATCAATCAATTCTATTTCCTGATATCCAAGATTGGGATGAAGCAAGTCGAACAATCACTTTTCCTGCACAACAGTCGGGCGCATTGATTGAATGTGTCATGTCTATTGAAGAATTATCACGACTGGCCGGTAAAGATATAGAGGAAGGTGATCAAGCTTTAGTTATCTTTTCAGGGTTACGTTTCGATATTGAAGAGCTAGCGGAAGAGTTAATAGAAGAAGAGGAGTATGACTCCTCTAATCGGATTCAGATCAAAGCGCTTTAGGCTGGAAGGACAGAGTCTATATAGTCGTTTTTATTCTGAACATAGTTGTCAGCCGACTTCTGCAAGAAAGCACGTTCTTTATCATTTAATGGGCGTGCTTGCTTAACTGGGCTTCCTACATAGAGATAACCACTCTCAAGTACCTTGTTAGGTGGCACCAAACTTCCCGCACCAATCATTACGTCTTGTTCGACGACCACACCATCTAATAAGATAGCGCCCATGCCGACGAGTACACGATCTTTAATAGTGCAGCCATGCAGCATTACTTTATGGCCAATGGTCACATCATTACCTATTAGTAGAGGATAACCCTCAGGATTTTCTGCATTCTTATGGGTGACGTGCAAGACGCTTCCGTCTTGAATATTAGTTCTCTCTCCAATATGGATGTGGTTTACATCCCCTCGAGCTGCAACCAAAGGCCACACGCTGGAGTCGTTACCGATTTTGATATCACCAACCAGTACCGAACTTGTATCTATATAGACATCTTGTCCAATCTGGGGGGATATTCCTTTATAACTACGTATTGAACTCATAAATCCTCCTTTATATAGGCACCTTAAGCCCTTAATTAAGGGGAATACTAGTGAAAATGGGGTGTTTTGAACAAAAAACGCTCGAACAATCAAAAAAGTAAGAAAAACTTCAAAAAGGGCTTGCCAGTGTGATCGAAATCTCTATAATGCCACCTCGCTGACACGGGATGGCTTCGAAAGAAACCTAAACGAATCAGCAAGCCTAATTAGCCAAGCTAAGCGCTTGAAAAAAGTTTTGAAAATAGTGGTTGACACTAAAACTTAAATCGCTAAAATGGCCGTCCGATTTGAGCGAAGCTCAAAAAGGAAAAGCTCTTTAACAATTTAAACCTATCAATCTGTGTGGGCACTCGTTGATGAATATCAAAACGTTATTACTTAGGTAATAGCAGTTACTTCGGTAACAAAATTGATTTCAATGAACTGAGTGACCAATACGAATAATTACTTTCTTTATAGAGAGGGGTTATTTGGCACAGTCAATTCATTATCATTCTGTTGGAATGGTAATAACTTTAAAATTACACAGTAGTTTTGAAGTCAGTATTCGTTGAGTCACAAAATCTTAAATTGAAGAGTTTGATCATGGCTCAGATTGAACGCTGGCGGCAGGCCTAACACATGCAAGTCGAGCGGAAACGACACTAACAATCCTTCGGGTGCGTTAATGGGCGTCGAGCGGCGGACGGGTGAGTAATGCCTAGGAAATTGCCTTGATGTGGGGGATAACCATTGGAAACGATGGCTAATACCGCATAATGCCTACGGGCCAAAGAGGGGGACCTTCGGGCCTCTCGCGTCAAGATATGCCTAGGTGGGATTAGCTAGTTGGTGAGGTAATGGCTCACCAAGGCGACGATCCCTAGCTGGTCTGAGAGGATGATCAGCCACACTGGAACTGAGACACGGTCCAGACTCCTACGGGAGGCAGCAGTGGGGAATATTGCACAATGGGCGAAAGCCTGATGCAGCCATGCCGCGTGTATGAAGAAGGCCTTCGGGTTGTAAAGTACTTTCAGTTGTGAGGAAGGGGGTAGCGTTAATAGCGCTATCTCTTGACGTTAGCAACAGAAGAAGCACCGGCTAACTCCGTGCCAGCAGCCGCGGTAATACGGAGGGTGCGAGCGTTAATCGGAATTACTGGGCGTAAAGCGCATGCAGGTGGTTCATTAAGTCAGATGTGAAAGCCCGGGGCTCAACCTCGGAACTGCATTTGAAACTGGTGAACTAGAGTACTGTAGAGGGGGGTAGAATTTCAGGTGTAGCGGTGAAATGCGTAGAGATCTGAAGGAATACCAGTGGCGAAGGCGGCCCCCTGGACAGATACTGACACTCAGATGCGAAAGCGTGGGGAGCAAACAGGATTAGATACCCTGGTAGTCCACGCCGTAAACGATGTCTACTTGGAGGTTGTGGCCTTGAGCCGTGGCTTTCGGAGCTAACGCGTTAAGTAGACCGCCTGGGGAGTACGGTCGCAAGATTAAAACTCAAATGAATTGACGGGGGCCCGCACAAGCGGTGGAGCATGTGGTTTAATTCGATGCAACGCGAAGAACCTTACCTACTCTTGACATCCAGAGAAGCCAGCGGAGACGCAGGTGTGCCTTCGGGAGCTCTGAGACAGGTGCTGCATGGCTGTCGTCAGCTCGTGTTGTGAAATGTTGGGTTAAGTCCCGCAACGAGCGCAACCCTTATCCTTGTTTGCCAGCGAGTAATGTCGGGAACTCCAGGGAGACTGCCGGTGATAAACCGGAGGAAGGTGGGGACGACGTCAAGTCATCATGGCCCTTACGAGTAGGGCTACACACGTGCTACAATGGCGCATACAGAGGGCAGCAAGCTAGCGATAGTGAGCGAATCCCAAAAAGTGCGTCGTAGTCCGGATTGGAGTCTGCAACTCGACTCCATGAAGTCGGAATCGCTAGTAATCGTGAATCAGAATGTCACGGTGAATACGTTCCCGGGCCTTGTACACACCGCCCGTCACACCATGGGAGTGGGCTGCAAAAGAAGTGGGTAGTTTAACCTTTCGGGGAGGACGCTCACCACTTTGTGGTTCATGACTGGGGTGAAGTCGTAACAAGGTAGCCCTAGGGGAACCTGGGGCTGGATCACCTCCTTATACGAAGATATTTACGATGAGTGCCCACACAGATTGATTAGGTTTAGAAAGTAAAAGAGACGAAGAACTCCCAAGTTCTTCAATCCAGTGTCCCGTTCGTCTAGAGGCCTAGGACACCGCCCTTTCACGGCGGTAACAGGGGTTCGACTCCCCTACGGGATACCATTGGGTCGTTAGCTCAGTTGGTAGAGCAGTTGACTTTTAATCAATTGGTCGCAGGTTCGAATCCTGCACGACCCACCATTCTTTCTCCGCGAAGGAATTAAAACTATCGTGGGCGATTAGCTCAGTTGGGAGAGCACCTGCCTTACAAGCAGGGGGTCACTGGTTCGAGCCCGGTATCGCCCACCATTCTCTAAATATTCTTGGAAGTTAAAACTCCAAACCACTTCTTATGTCGCTGGTTGGATTTTTCGACTGTGAGAGTCTTTAGAAAATGTGAATTTTAGAACACTGGTTCTTAAAGTCTCATGCTCTTTAACAATTTGGAAAGCTGACTGATTGATTACTTACGAGTAATTCAATCAAATTTAAAAGTTCTCAATGTTTATCTTTATGATAAACACAACAAACACATTCAAGTGTCTTGTATTCGAATCAAACGTTAGTTTGATTCACAATTGAGTCCGGCAAACAGTTATCAAGAATTAACCCTTCTTGATGACAACCAAAAACCTTGGTTAGTTGCCATACATTAAGACCCTTTCGGGTTGTATGGTTAAGTGACTAAGCGTACACGGTGGATGCCTTGGCAGTCAGAGGCGATGAAAGGCGTAATAACTTGCGATAAGCCCAGATTAGGTAGTAATAACCTTTTGAGTCTGGGATTCCTGAATGGGGAAACCCACTTACATAAGTAAGTATCCTGTTGTGAATACATAGCAACAGGAGGCAAACCGGGGGAACTGAAACATCTAAGTACCCCGAGGAAGAGAAATCAACCGAGATTCCGAAAGTAGCGGCGAGCGAAATTGGATTAGCCCTTAAGCTTTTAATGATGCAGGTGAAGAGTCTGGAAAGTCTCGCAATAAAGGGTGATAGCCCCGTAACCGACACATCATAATCAGTGAAAACGAGTAGGGCGGGACACGTGATATCCTGTCTGAATATGGGGGGACCATCCTCCAAGGCTAAATACTACTGACTGACCGATAGTGAACCAGTACCGTGAGGGAAAGGCGAAAAGAACCCCTGTGAGGGGAGTGAAATAGAACCTGAAACCGTGTACGTACAAGCAGTAGGAGCACCTTCGTGGTGTGACTGCGTACCTTTTGTATAATGGGTCAGCGACTTAATTTTAGTAGCAAGGTTAACCGTTTAGGGGAGCCGTAGGGAAACCGAGTCTTAACTGGGCGTACAGTTGCTAGGATTAGACCCGAAACCAGGTGATCTAGCCATGGGCAGGTTGAAGGTTGAGTAACATCAACTGGAGGACCGAACCGACTAATGTTGAAAAATTAGCGGATGACTTGTGGCTAGGGGTGAAAGGCCAATCAAACCTGGAGATAGCTGGTTCTCCCCGAAAGCTATTTAGGTAGCGCCTCGGACGAATACTACTGGGGGTAGAGCACTGTTAAGGCTAGGGGGTCATCCCGACTTACCAACCCTTTGCAAACTCCGAATACCAGTAAGTACTATCCGGGAGACACACGGCGGGTGCTAACGTCCGTCGTGGAGAGGGAAACAACCCAGACCGCCAGCTAAGGTCCCAAAGTATAGCTAAGTGGGAAACGATGTGGGAAGGCTCAGACAGCCAGGATGTTGGCTTAGAAGCAGCCATCATTTAAAGAAAGCGTAATAGCTCACTGGTCGAGTCGGCCTGCGCGGAAGATGTAACGGGGCTAAGCTATACACCGAAGCTGCGGCTACGTACCTTAGGGTATGTGGGGTAGGGGAGCGTTCTGTAAGCCGTTGAAGGTGGTCTGTAAGGGCTGCTGGAGGTATCAGAAGTGCGAATGCTGACATGAGTAACGATAAAGGGAGTGAAAAACTCCCTCGCCGGAAGACCAAGGGTTCCTGTCCAACGTTAATCGGGGCAGGGTAAGTCGACTCCTAAGGCGAGGCCGAAAGGCGTAGTCGATGGGAAACGGGTTAATATTCCCGTACTTCTTACAATTGCGATGGGGGGACGGAGAAGGCTAGGTGGGCCTGGCGACGGTTGTCCAGGTTCAAGTACGTAGGCGGGTGGTTTAGGTAAATCCGGACCGCTACTAACGCTGAGATACGATGTCGAGCTACTACGGTAGTGAAGTCATTGATGCCATGCTTCCAGGAAAAGCCTCTAAGCTTCAGATTGTAAGGAATCGTACCCCAAACCGACACAGGTGGTCGGGTAGAGAATACCAAGGCGCTTGAGAGAACTCGGGTGAAGGAACTAGGCAAAATGGTACCGTAACTTCGGGAGAAGGTACGCTCTTATCAGTGAAGTCCCTTGCGGATGGAGCAGACGAGAGTCGCAGATACCAGGTGGCTGCAACTGTTTATTAAAAACACAGCACTGTGCAAAATCGTAAGATGACGTATACGGTGTGACGCCTGCCCGGTGCCGGAAGGTTAATTGATGGGGTTAGACTTCGGTCGAAGCTCTTGATCGAAGCCCCGGTAAACGGCGGCCGTAACTATAACGGTCCTAAGGTAGCGAAATTCCTTGTCGGGTAAGTTCCGACCTGCACGAATGGCGTAATGATGGCCACGCTGTCTCCACCCGAGACTCAGTGAAATTGAAATCGCTGTGAAGATGCAGTGTACCCGCGGCTAGACGGAAAGACCCCGTGAACCTTTACTACAGCTTGGCACTGAACATTGAACCTACATGTGTAGGATAGGTGGGAGACTTTGAAACCGCGTCGCTAGATGTGGTGGAGTCGTCCTTGAAATACCACCCTTGTAGTTTTGATGTTCTAACGTTGGTCCCTGAATCGGGATTACGGACAGTGCCTGGTGGGTAGTTTGACTGGGGCGGTCTCCTCCCAAAGAGTAACGGAGGAGCACGAAGGTGGGCTAAACACGGTTGGACATCGTGTGGTTAGTGCAATGGCATAAGCCCGCTTGACTGCGAGAATGACAATTCGAGCAGGTGCGAAAGCAGGTCATAGTGATCCGGTGGTTCTGAATGGAAGGGCCATCGCTCAACGGATAAAAGGTACTCCGGGGATAACAGGCTGATACCGCCCAAGAGTTCATATCGACGGCGGTGTTTGGCACCTCGATGTCGGCTCATCACATCCTGGGGCTGAAGTCGGTCCCAAGGGTATGGCTGTTCGCCATTTAAAGTGGTACGCGAGCTGGGTTTAGAACGTCGTGAGACAGTTCGGTCCCTATCTGCCGTGGGCGTTGGAAAATTGAAAGGGGCTGCTCCTAGTACGAGAGGACCGGAGTGGACGAACCTCTGGTGTTCGGGTTGTCATGCCAATGGCATTGCCCGGTAGCTAAGTTCGGAATCGATAACCGCTGAAAGCATCTAAGCGGGAAGCGAGCCTTGAGATGAGTTTTCCCTGACGCTTTAAGCGTCCTAAAGGGTTGTCGTAGACTACGACGTTGATAGGCAGGGTGTGTAAGTGCTGCGAGGCATTGAGCTAACCTGTACTAATTGCCCGTGAGGCTTAACCATACAACACCCAAGGGGTTTTGATGGACTCAAAGAAATACCAAACGCTTGAATGAGTTTGAAGAGAACGAAAACAGCTTTCCGAATTTTAAAATTTGCTTGGCGACCATAGCATTGTGGACCCACCTGATTCCATGCCGAACTCAGAAGTGAAACACAATAGCGCCGATGGTAGTGTGGGGCTTCCCCATGTGAGAGTAGGACATCGCCAGGCTTTAAATTTGAACACTTGTCAGCGACGACAAGTATTCCACTGCGGAGTGGTAGTTCAGTTGGTTAGAATACCGGCCTGTCACGCCGGGGGTCGCGGGTTCGAGTCCCGTCCACTCCGCCACTTATTCGATAACCTCGCCTAGTGCGAGGTTTTTTCGAATCTGAAGTAATGAAATTTTTAGGGGTGTAGCTCCAATTGGCAGAGCAGCGGATTCCAAATCCGCGTGTTGGGAGTTCGAATCTCTCCACCCCTGCCATATACTAAAGCCTCAGCAGAAATGCTGGGGCTTTTTTACGTCTGTTGCTTCTGAAAAGTAATGTTTGGATAGCTAGGCGCCCCTGGCATATTTAAGGCTCCAGACTACGCGTCCCCGCAGAAAACTTGGAATCTTTTTGCTTTCTATTTATTCGATAATTCCTATCTTTAACAGAACTTAGCCTTAAAAGTGTAAGTGCTTACTTATCTCAGCTTCTTTTATAAATAACCGATAGCACAAACCACACTTCTTTATGAGAATTATTCTCAATATTTTGTTACATTTTGGTTGTTATTACTAAAAGGCAACAAATATGGATATTTCCCGTCGTAAGTTTATTCAATCATCTCTCGCTATATCTGCACTAACCGTCCTGCCGGCTTGTTCAATGAAGCAGTCTGTTGATGAGCAAGGAAAGTTCGTTTATGACTTAACTGCTGAGCCCTCAACTGCTGAGTTGGTAAAGGGGTTTAATACTAATGTTTTAGCCTTTAATGGACAGATTCCAGCGCCGATTATTCGCTGTCGACAAGGCGAAAAGGTAACGATCCGATTTACCAACAAGCTTTCAGAACCGACGACAATTCATTGGCATGGACTGAGAATTCCAATCGAAATGGACGGGGTTCCTTTCTTAAGTCAGCCTCCTATTATGCCCGGTGAAACGTTTGTCTATGAGTTTACCCCACCAGATGCGGGTACTTTTTGGTATCACCCACACATGAACAGCGTTAAACAACTGGGTATGGGCTTAGTCGGCCTTATTATTGTTGAAGAGAGCGCGCCAGTTCAGTTCGATGAAGAGCATGCTCTGATGCTTAAACATTGGCATATCGACAAACAAGGTCAGTGGAAAGACTTAATGATTCCCCGCCTCAGCGCTCGTATGGGCACGCCAGGAGAGTGGAGTAGCGTTAATGGAGTACATGAACCTATCTATCAATTGAAGCAGTATGCAACGACTAGGCTCCGTATCGCTAATGTTGATAACACGATTACCTATCCGATTGCTATTGAAGGGGCAGAAGCATGGGTCATTGGCATTGATGGTAACCCTGTAAAGACACCTTATAAGCTGACTCAATATAAAATTGGCCCAGGTATGCGTGTCGACCTTGGGCTGATTGCTCCTAAGGTGGGCGAGCAAGTGAGTGTCCTTCAAATGAAGGGGCGTTTTCCGTTCTCCTTGTGTGAGTTTGAGGTTGTAGATTCAACGTTAATAGAAGGCCAAACACTTCCTTCATTGCCTTTGAATCCCGTGCCTAACTTAGATCTCGCCAACGCAGAAGAAATCGATTTTGTGTTTGAGTGGGAAGGGGCGGTATCACCAGTATCTAAAGATGGTAAGTCCATGCCTAAATTTTGGCTTACTAATAAGCGAGCATGGGAGGGAATGAGCAAAGACAATATTCCAGAGCCGTTGGCGACTTTAGAGTTAGGTAAGACTTACATATTCGATCTTAAGAACGTCACTCAATATCATCACCCGATTCATATTCATGGTCATACATTTACTGTATTGGAACTTGATGGTAAAAAAATTGAAGAACCTTTCCATACCGATACAGTGTTACTTGGAAAAAACGGCCGAGCTAAAGCTGCATTTGTTGCAGACAACCCAGGACGTTGGATGTACCACTGTCATGTCATTGAGCACATGAAAACGGGACTAATGGGATATATTGAAGTTAAGTGACACCTGTAACGTTTAATTTTTGCGCATGCATTCTTAGTTTCTACCCTCGCTTTTATCGGCGGTAAAGCTAGAATATAGGGACTGTTATTTGGGAGGATTCATGGGTCAGCTATCTATTTTAGGTTTTATTGCCATTGGTGGCGCATTTGGTGCTTGTTCGCGCTATTTGATTTCAGAGTTATGTGTAGTGATGTTAGGGCGTGGCTTTCCTTACGGAACACTGACCGTTAACGTGATCGGCTCTTTGATTATGGGCTTGCTCATCGCCGCATTCGAAAATGAGATGGTTGCGACGGAGCCATGGAGACAGATCATTGGCCTCGGTTTCCTTGGAGCACTGACTACGTTCTCTACATTTTCGATGGATAACGTGCTTCTTATGCAGCAGGGCGCTTTCTTTAAGATGGGGCTTAATGTGTTGCTCAACGTGGTTCTCAGTATTTCAGCAGCATGGATCGGCTTCCAACTTTTGATAAAGTCTTAAAACTTTCTTACGATTTGTTAACAACTCGGCTTGGTTTATCCAAGCCGTTTTTATATACTCGATCGAACTTGTCGGAGTGCCATATGGCTGAGACCGTTAACTCGGGATCCGTTGAACCTGATCAGGCTAATACCTGCGAAGGGAACAAGAGTAGATATCTAACTAGAATCCTTCTAGAGATCTATCTCCAGATCACAACTGTATTTCTTACCGTGATCCCTCTTGTAGCATCTAATCCGTCAAGCATTTTTATCCCTATAAATAATGGCTAAAAGCCAAGGAAAAATGCTATGTCGAGTCGTAAACAAGCAAGACTGGAAGCGAAGAATTTCATTGATTCTTTATCCGTACAACCTTATCCAAATTCAAAAAAAGCTTACATCCAAGGATCTCGAGAAGATATCCAAGTCCCTGTGCGAGAAATATCACTCGCAGATAGCCTTGTCGGTGGCACCAAAAAAGAGCCTGTATTCGAATCTAATGAGCCTATTCATGTCTACGATACCTCCGGTGTTTATACCGATCCTACGCATGAAATAGACCTTTATAGCGGCCTTCCTAAGTTGCGAGAGCAATGGATTGAAGAGCGTGGCGATACGGAATTGCTCGATGATGTAAGCTCTGTTTACACCAAAGAACGTTTAGAAGATGAAACCTTAGACGACCTTCGTTACGGAAACCTGCCTAGAATTCGTCGTGCTACTGGCGACCAATGTGTAACTCAACTGCATTATGCTCGTCAGGGTATTATCACTCCTGAGATGGAGTATATTTCGATACGTGAGAACATGGGACGTCAGAAGTTTGCTGATGAACAACTTAATCACCAACACCCTGGCCATAACTTTGGCGCCAACCTACCTAAAGAAATCACCCCTGAGTTCGTGCGTAAAGAGGTTGCTGAAGGTCGAGCTATTATCCCTTCAAACATCAACCACCCAGAATCAGAGCCTATGATTATTGGTAGAAACTTCTTAGTGAAAGTGAACGCCAATATCGGTAACTCTTCAGTAAGCTCTTCAATTGAAGAAGAAGTTGAGAAGTTAGTATGGTCAACCCGCTGGGGTGGCGACACCGTAATGGACCTTTCTACTGGACGTAATATCCACGAGACTCGTGAATGGATCCTGCGTAACAGCCCTGTGCCGATTGGTACGGTTCCTATGTATCAAGCGCTTGAAAAAGTGAATGGCGTTGCAGAAGACCTAAACTGGGAAGTGATGCGCGATACCTTGATTGAACAAGCTGAGCAGGGTGTTGATTACTTCACTATCCATGCCGGTTTGCTGCTTCGTTACGTACCTATGACGGCTAAACGTGTGACTGGCATTGTCTCTCGTGGTGGATCTATTATCGCGAAATGGTGTCTTGCACATCATCAGGAAAGCTTCCTATACACACATTTCCGCGAGATCTGTGAGATCTGTGCGAAGTATGATGTTGCTCTTTCACTTGGTGATGGCTTGCGTCCAGGCTCTATTGCAGATGCTAACGATGAGGCTCAATTCTCGGAGTTACGCACTCTAGGTGAGTTGACTAAAGTGGCTTGGGAATATGACGTTCAGGTGATCATTGAAGGCCCTGGACATGTACCTATGCATCTTATTAAAGAGAACATGGACGAGCAGTTAGAGCACTGCCATGAAGCGCCTTTCTATACTTTAGGTCCACTGACTACAGATATTGCGCCGGGTTATGACCATATTACCTCTGGTATTGGTGCGGCGATGATTGGTTGGTACGGCTGTGCGATGCTTTGTTATGTAACGCCTAAAGAGCATTTAGGCTTGCCGAACAAAGAAGATGTGAAGACTGGCTTGATTACTTACAAGCTGGCAGCACATGCTGCAGACTTGGCAAAAGGGCACCCGGGCGCACAAATCCGAGATAATGCATTGTCTAAAGCACGTTTTGAATTCCGTTGGGAAGACCAATTTAATCTAGCTTTAGATCCGGAAACAGCACGTTCTTTCCACGATGAAACCCTGCCACAAGAGTCGGGCAAGGTTGCTCACTTCTGCTCTATGTGTGGTCCTAAGTTCTGCTCGATGAAGATTTCTCAAGAAGTTCGAGAGTACGCGAAAGACACAGAACAAGTAGCCGCTGATCAGGCTATTGAGATTAAGATGCTAGATAACCCGTTGGAGGGAATGCGTCAAAAATCACAAGAGTTCCGAGATACTGGCTCTGAACTTTATCACCCTGCAGTAGGCGCAAAAGAAGCTCAACTAGAGGAATAATGACAGTGAAGATTCTCATCCCATCTCAATACATCGAGTTAACGGGAGAGGTTCAAAACTGTCTATTGGTTGCTAAACGACAAGGTTTAGCAACTGATGCAGTTGAGTTGGGTGTTAGCCCAACTCGATACTTCTCTATCGTTGATGCTCAACAGGCACTATCTATTGGCTTTGTTGATGATGTTGATTCCTTAGCAGAGTGTCAGTTAGCGCAACTGAGCCATGTTGTTGATTACAGTAATTCAGCCGCGTTGACCGATGTTTGTGCTGCTTTGGCTCAAGCTTCGAACACCGTCTATATCGGAGTCTCCGATGATTCAGCTGTGTTAGATATCTGGTCACACTTAGATTCTAATCGAGCTATCAAGTGTGAAACTACAACTCATCAGGAGTTAGATAGTCGTGGCCACTTCGCTTGGTTACTTACTTTGTTGGCGCTAGAATTCCCATTAGAAGACGTATTGGTTGTGGCTCGCGCTGCATCGAATGTTTCACGTGGAACATGGCCAGGACACTATCAAAACTTTCCTATCCCTGTTCTAGAAGATGAACGACTGGATATAAGTGTCGGTTGGGCCAACCAAGGGACAGTACTTTCCTTCCCTGAGTTGAGCAAAAATAGCCTCGGCTTATATCCGGTTGTTGATGATGTTGAGTGGATAGAAAGGTTGCTTAAGCTTGGAATCAACACCGTCCAACTGCGTATTAAGAACCCTCAACAAGCCGACTTGGAGCAACAAGTTGCGCGATCTATCGAACTTGGTCGAGAATATAACGCTCAGGTTTTTATTAATGATTACTGGCAGCTTGCGCTCAAGCATGGTGCTTTTGGTGTACACCTTGGGCAAGAGGATATTGAAGAATCAAACCTTTCCCAACTGAGCCAAGCGGGTATTAAGATCGGTCTATCGACTCATGGTTATTATGAGTTGTTACGCATCGTCCAAATCAATCCAAGCTACATTGCACTAGGCCATATATTCCCGACCACGACGAAACAGATGCCCTCCAAGCCTCAAGGTTTGGTGCGTTTATCTCTGTACCAACAGCTAATTGATACCATCCCATACACAGAAGAACTTACTGGTTATCCGACGGTGGCTATTGGCGGTATTGACCAATCGACAGCTGCGCAGGTTTGGGATTGTGGTGTATCGAGCTTAGCGGTTGTACGCGCAATTACATTAGCGGAAGACCCACAGAAAGTGATCGAATTCTTCGATAAGCTGATGGCTCCTAGGTCTTCAATGACTAGTAAAGAGGTTATGCGGGAGCCTAGCTATGCTGAGTGACTTTGAGTTCATCCGTTACCAACGACAAATTGCACTACCTGAGGTTGGTGAGCAAGGGCAACGAAACCTGTTAAACAGCCATGTGTTGGTGATGGGTTGCGGTGGTTTAGGTAATGCGGCTTCTCTCTATCTCGCAGCTTCTGGTGTTGGAAGAATCGTGTTGGTCGATGATGACTGTGTTGATTCGTCCAACCTGCAGAGACAGGTAGCGTTTAAGGAAAGCCAATTAGGTTCACCTAAGGTCGAAGCACTCAAACAACAACTGAATGAGCTTAATGGTCGAGGCCAAGTAAGAACTATCAATCAACGAATGAGTGAAAGCCAACTTAAATTAGAAGTCATGTTGGCTGATCTCGTATTGGATTGTACTGACAATTTCGCGTCACGCCAGCAGGTTAACCGAGCTTGTTTCAAAGCTAATACACCTTTGATATCGGGTTCTGCAATCGGCTGGAGAGGTCAATTTATTGTCTTTGATTATCAGAACCGGCAGGGGTGTTATCACTGTCTTTTCCCGTTTGAACATCATCCACAAACAACGCGTTGTAGTGATAGCGGCATTATTGGTCCAGTGGTTGGAACGATAGGTAACCTCCAAGCTCTTGCTGCTATTCAGCGTATTAGCGGTGGCGAGTTTAAAGTCGCAACGCATCAGTTAAAACTGTTCGATGGCCAGACCATGAACTGGCAAAACCTAATGGTCACGCAAGATAGCGAATGTCCGGTTTGCAATACAACTGCGATCCAACACCTACAAGAAGAAGCACAATGAGCCACATAACTATTTCTATAAACGAGCAACCAGAGCAGGTCGCGCAATCATCGTCTCTTTCAGACATCATCCAAGCACTATCGCTACCTGATTTAGGGTGTGTGTTTGCTATCAATAACGCGGTTGTCCCACGCAGCCAGTGGCAACAAACCATCGTTAATGAAGGCGATTCTATCTCTCTTTTCCAAGCTATTGCAGGGGGCTAACCATGTTAAGCATCGCAGATAAAACGTTTCAATCACGTCTGTTCACGGGAACCGGCAAATTTGCAAACAAGCATTTGATGGCGAGTGCTATTGAAGCTTCCGGTTCTCAACTGGCAACCATGGCACTAAAGAGAGTCGATATTCGTTCTGAGCAAGATGATATTTTACAGCCAATTATTGATGCTGGCGTTAATCTACTTCCGAATACCTCTGGTGCGAAGAACGCTAAGGATGCAATTTTCGCCGCACACTTGGCTCGTGAAGCATTAGGTACTAACTGGCTAAAGCTTGAGATTCACCCAGATCCAAAGTACTTGATGCCAGACCCAATCGAGACACTTAATGCTGCTGAGCAACTAGTGAAAGATGGCTTTGTTGTGTTGCCTTATTGCCACGCCGACCCTGTTTTGTGTAAACGCTTAGAAGAGGTAGGCTGCGCCGCTGTGATGCCATTAGGTGCTCCGATTGGTTCTAATAAGGGAATCGCGTCAGCAGACTTCCTAGAGATCATTATCGACCAAGCGAACGTTCCTGTGATTGTTGATGCTGGCATTGGTGCACCATCACATGCTGCTCGTGCAATGGAAATGGGCGCGGACGCTGTTCTAGTTAATACTGCGATTGCTGCTTCTCAACAGCCTGTTGATATGGCGATTGCCTTTAAGCTGGCAGTTGAAGCTGGTCGAATGGCTTACCTTGCTGGGCTAGCAGGTCAGGTATCTCACGCGGTTGCTTCAAGCCCGCTCACCTCATTCCTAGACGAGTAGTATTGCTATGACGTTTGTTGATCGATTTAAACAGCTCAACTGGGATGACATTGGTATGTCTATCTTCAGCAAAACTGCAACGGATGTTGAACGTGCTCTGAGTAAACCCAAACGTGACTTAGAAGATTTTAAGGCTTTAATTTCTCCGGCTGCAGAACCTTACTTAGAGCAGATGGCACAACGATCGTTGGCACTAACACGTAAGCGGTTCGGTAATACGATCTCGCTGTATATTCCTTTGTACTTATCGAACTTGTGTGCGAATGCGTGTACCTATTGTGGCTTCTCAATGGAGAACCGCATTAAGCGTCGCACACTAACCTTGGATGAAATTGATGCCGAAAGCGCGGCCATCAAAAAGATGAAATTCGATAGTGTATTGTTGGTGACCGGCGAACACGAAACTAAGGTTGGAATGAAATACTTCCGTGAGGTGCTACCGAATATCAAAGCGCAATTTAACTATCTTGCGATGGAAGTTCAGCCGCTTGATCAAGACGACTACGCCGAGCTCAAAACGCTTGGCTTAGATGCTGTGATGGTTTATCAAGAAACATATAGCCCAAGTACCTACGCTGAGCACCACTTGCGTGGCAATAAAATGGATTTTGAATACCGGCTCGAAACGCCAGATCGTTTGGCAAAAGCGGGTATTGATAAGATAGGTATTGGTGCTTTGATTGGCCTGGAAGATTGGCGAACTGACTGCTTCTTCGTGGCAGCTCATTTAGACTACCTTGAACGTACGTATTGGCAAACGCGTTACTCGATTTCGTTCCCACGCCTTCGTCCTTGTGAGGGTGGTTTGCAACCTAAATCGATTATGAGTGATAAACAATTGGTGCAACTTATCTGTGCTTATCGACTATTAAACCCAGAGGTTGAGTTGTCTCTTTCGACGCGTGAATCTGCAACGTTCCGCGATAACGTGTTGCCGTTAGGTATCACTAGCATGTCTGCCGCGTCAAAAACTCAACCGGGCGGTTATGCTTCGGGTGAGGAAGAGCTTGAGCAGTTTGAGATAAGTGATGAGAGAAGTGCGGCTGATGTTGAGACTATGATTCGTCACAGAGGCTTCGACCCGGTATGGCGAGATTGGCACAGCGCTTACTCAGGCTAACTAACATCTTGTTTGATGTTCCACGTGAAACATCTGTGATGTGAAATCGACAAACAAAAACGGCTACCTAAAGGTAGCCGTTTTAATATCTAACTGAGCCAACTAGTTTTGGCTCAGTTACCTACCTAGCAAGGTATTAAGCGTGAACCAATGGGGTTGTTGATTCGCGTAGCCATTCTAACGTGTCACCTTCAACTAGTGGGCTAACATCATTCCATACTTTTTGGTGGTAATCGTTCAGCCATGCAAGCTCAGGTCGTGTCAGTAGATCGACGTTGATGTTGCGCTTATCGATAGGGCAACGTGTTAGCGATTCAAACGTTAGTACTGAGAAGTCACCTTGAGTTGGAAGCTCAACAACCAATTCTAGGTTCTCGATACGAATACCAAATTCATCGGCACGGTAGTAACCCGGCTCGTTTGATAACACCATGCCTTCAACAAGAGGTACGTCGATCAGCTTCTTAGAGATGCTTTGTGGGCCTTCATGAACACTCAGGAAGTGACCAACACCGTGACCAGTACCGTGGTCATAGTCGAAGCCTTCTGCCCATAAGTGCTGACGCGCTAGGATATCAAGTTGGAAACCACGAGTACCTTGTGGGAAACGCGCACGTGCAATACCAATGTGGCCTTTAAGCGCTAATGTGAATTGCTGAATCATTTCGTCGCTTGGCTGGCCAATCGCAATAGTACGAGTGATGTCGGTTGTGCCATCTAAATACTGACCGCCTGAATCGACTAGGTACAGAGTATTCATCTCTAACTGACCTGGCTCAGGTTGGTTCTCATGATTGTAGTGACACATAGCTGCGTTGCCGCCTGCTGCTGAAATCGTGTCAAAACTTAAGTCCATCAATGTTGGATCTTGCTCGCGGAATGACTGTACTTTGTCTGCTAATACCGCTTCGTTATGCAGGTTACCTTGCGCGACTTCTGCATCAATCCAAGATAGGAATTTTGCCATCGCCACGCCATCACGGATGTGACATGCTTTCATGCCTGCAATTTCAGTTTCGTTCTTCGCAGCTTTTGGCATTAGGCATGGGTCTGCTGCTTCAATAATATGAGCGCCAGCGTTTTGTAGAACAAGCGTATACCAAGCATTGCTTGTGCCTGAATCAACTGACACATTCTTACCCTCTAAAGATTGAAGGCGAGCTTCAAGTTCTGATGGGTGAGAAACACGAATACCATTACCAACGTGCGCTTCAAAGCCTGCAGGGATACGAGCTGGATCTAAGAAGAAATCGACACTTTCATCGGCGTGAATGATGGCATTAGATAACACGACTGGTAGACGAGATACGTCTAAACCACGAATGTTGAGTAACCAGCAGATTGAATCCAGTTCGGTAAGGATAGCGGCATCAGCACCTTTCGCTTTTAGTAGACCTGCAATTTCTGCACGTTTGCTTTCACTTGATTGGCCAACGGCGTCTGTTGCCATGAGGCGAACATCAGATACAACTGGTGTAGGGCGAGTAGACCAAAGCTCATCAATCGGGTTTGCTGTTAATGTGGTAAGTTCTACTTTATCAGCCAGTTTAGCTTGTGCGCCTTTCAACCAAGCGGCTGTGTGCATACGTGGGTCAAACGCAACTTTACTGCCTTGCGCTAGTGAATTGATGATCCAATCTAAAGCTGGTTCTTCAATAAGGTGGCGATACTCAAATAGCTCACCAGGTACTTGTTTGCGAACCTGAACGGTATAGCGACCATCAACAAAAATAGCCGCGTTTTCACGTGTGATAACAGCCGCACCTGCAGAACCAGTGAAACCGGTTAGCCAGTGAAGTCGCTCGTTATGAGCTGGAACGTATTCACCTAGGTATTCATCTTCGTGTGGAATGATAACAGCATCTAGGTGGTTTGCTTCAAGCCAAGCTCGAACCGCAGTAACGCGTTCCGCAGTGATATTGTGCATCTGTGTTTATCCTTATTGTTAGGATCCTTGTTAACACTCACAGTAGATATACATGCGAGGGGACTTATTAGGTCAATAAGCTAGCGCTTTTGTTCGTTTGCTGCAAACGCTGTACGCCATTTTTATCTAAGGTGCAGAGTTTTTTCTTTGATGATATCTCGCAACCAAGTTAACGCTGGGTCATTTTCTCTATCACGGTGCCAAAATAGAGTGTATGCCATCGGCGGAAATTCCATTGGTAGAGGGACAACGACTAAGTCGAGTTGCTTGGCAACAAGGTAGGTGAAGTGACTTGGTGCCGTAAATACAAAGTCAGTGTAGGTACACAGGCTAGCCGCACTGTTGAAGTCGGGAACAGAAATAGCGATATCACGTTGGTGACCAAGGTCGGCAAGCTTATAGTCGAGTAACCAACGGTCGTTGCCATCGCACCTCACTTGTACATGACGCTGTGCAAGGTAGGTTTCCAGATCCCATTTACCGCTCAGAGCAGGGTGGTTTCGTCTTAATACACACATCTGTGCATCACGGTAGATCTCCTGTTCGCAAATATCATCTGGCGGCAGCATGGTTAAACGCGCGTCGTTGATGTCGATGTCTTTACCTGTGAGTCCGATATCGAGCTCACCTAGCTGCAGTTTCTTAAAGGTTTGCTCCGTCCAAGCGTGGGTGTTGATATTCACTTTAGGGGCTTGTCGAAATATAGCCGGTAAGAAGTGGGGAAGAATCAGCGGGTACACACTTTCAACAGCCGCAATGTGAAAACTGTGGTCACTGTTGTTGGGAATGAACGTCTCTGGTTGGGTGAGCACATCAAGTTGATTGATCAGCGTTTCTAATCGAGGCTTGAGAAATAAAGCCTTTGGTGTTGGTCGCAAGCCATGTGCACTTCTTGTGAAAAGGGGGTCATTAAATTGCTCACGAAGTTTGGCTAATGACTTACTCACGGCTGACTGGCTTAGGCACAATCGATGCGCAGTGCGAGTAACACTCAACTCTTCCATTAGCACCTGCAAGCAAACTAATAGGTTGAGGTCGAGGCGCGAAAGTTTCTCGATATTCATATGAGTTTCCTATTTGGAATAATGCTAATGAGTATATGCCATTTTTGTTCATATCTTTAGTTGGTTATTATGCACCTAAATTAACTCATTCGGAGAATCTTGTGCCTTCTAACGCGCTTCCAACCCCTAGTAAACTGCAGGTTGCTTTATTGGCAATGCTGGTTCTATTTAGCCCTTTGGCTATTGATATCTACCTACCAGCTCTGCCACAAATTTCGACAGCGTTTCACGTGGAACATGCACTAGCACAAGATACGATTACTTGGTTTTTATTTGCCATGGGTGTCGGCCAACTATTTGCCGGCCCTTTGGCTGATAAGCTAGGACGTCGAACCGTTGCATTGGGAGGTGTTAGTATCTATGCATTGAGTGCTTGCTTGGCGTGGGCAGCTCAATCGATTGATATGATGCTAATAGCTCGGCTGCTACAAGGCTTAGGAGCTTGTGCGACTTCTGTAGCTGCCTTTGCAACGGTTCGCGATCTATTTGGCCCAGAGAAGAGTGGCCGAATGATCAGCTACCTCAATGGTGCGATCTGTTTTATCCCTGCGTTGGCACCGATTCTTGGCGCTTGGTTAACTCATCAATTTGGCTGGCGTTCGAACTTCAGCTTTATGGCTGGTTTCGCGGTAGTCGTTGGCAGCATCTTATTCTTCCAAATGAAAGAATCTAACCCGGCGACAGAGAAGGTTGCTGTGTTCAAACTGGAGCGTTACTGGTCAGTACTGAAAACACCATCATTCCTTTTCCATGCAACCTTGTGTTTGATGGCGATGGCGGTAATTCTTGCTTATGTTACCTCAGCACCGGTTGTGTTGATGGAGAACCTAGGTTTGACGATGAACGAGTTTACCTTCTGGTTTGGTATTAACGCTGCTATCAACATCACTGCTGCATTCACAGCGCCGAAGTTTATGGACCGTTTTGGTACTTACAAGGCATTGGTTGTTGGTATCTCGACGCTGGGCTTAGCGGGTGTGATTATGTTGGTGCTTGCTGAGCACGCGACTCCAATCGCATTCATGCTACCGATCTTCTTATCGTCGGTTGGGTTTGCTTGGATTCTTGGTGCTGCAGCTGGTAAAGCTCTAGAACCTTTCGGTGACCGTGCGGGTACAGCGGCTGCGCTGCTTGGCCTATTCCAAATGAGTGGTTCAGGACTTCTTGTGGGTACCATGCAACGTCTTGATTTAACGTCGCAAGTGATGATCGCTCTGCAAATGTTCCTGATAGTTCCTGCGCTATTAGTGCTTGCGAGCAAAGCGGGTAAGTCTTGGCACGCGACGTTTGCTAAGGCATAAGTTACAAGGGTGACAAAATATACAAATGGCAGTTTTCGAAACGTTAAAACATGGTATATTTGTCACTCATTGAAACGTTAGTACCCAACGGAAAATACTGTAATGTCATTAACAACCTACGAAATGGCGCGCGTCTTAGAACAAATGGAAGATGCACCTGAAAAGGTCATGTTTGGTAAACTGCTTAAAGAACTAGGCAACCAAAGTGAAGAGCGTATTCGCAGTGCGGCAAAACAAGTTCCAATCGATACTTTACGAGATATCATTTACCAGTTTCAGCGCGTGGTAGAGTCTCGTAAAGGTGAGCAGGTTCAGCTACTAGCAAAAGAGCTAGCCGAGCAAGGCATCTCTGCTGAAGAGCTACAAGCTTTTCTAAATAAGTAAGCTTATCCCAGTTAAAAAAAAACCACTCAATGGAGTGGTTTTTTGCGTTTGGGCTGTAGCAATTCAAAAGAGGTGAAAACTCATATTAATTCCTGAACTGCGCTTTCAAAACTCTATCAAGTGAAAACGGTCCTGCGCCCCACACGACAACGATAAGAATCATTAACCCCCAAAGCTGATGATCGTAGAAGCCTTGATCCCATAATACAGGGTAAGACACAACGGCAATGATATTGAAAACGAACAACACCGCAGCCATAGGTCGTGTTAATAAACCGAGCGCTAAGAACACCGGCAGAATTAACTCAGCGGCGGTACCCATGTAAGCCGCTAATTCCCAAGGTAGCAGTGGCACTTGGTATTCCAACTCAAACAAGTAAAGCGTGCTATCCCAAGTTGCTATCTTAGTGAGCCCAGAATTAAAGAATACCCACGCCACCCAAAGGCGACAAAATAGTAGAAGCACTGGAACAAAAAGTGCCTGTGATTTCTCAATCAAACTGTCGTATTGAGCCATCATGTTCGTGACTGTGTTGTTATCCATGTTATGTCTCCAATTCGGCATTGATTGAAAAACCTGAGATGACGTTTAGCGCCATAACAGTATTCAGATGTTGTAGTAGTAAAGGGTCTATCGCTGAGAGTGCTCGACCTGATTGCAATTCAGTGAGGAGTTGGTGGCTTTCTTTTGTCAAACAATGACTCTCAACCTGTGAATTCTCAGCTCGGATTAACACCCCAAACTCGGCTTGATTTATGTCTAGCCCATCAAGTTGTTGCTGATAGATGGCGTGTTCAAGCGCGATAATCGTGTAACTAGAATGAATCAGTGTTATTGAATCTTTGAGATGAAAGACCAAAGCGCCTTGTTGTTCTTGTGGTACATCGGCTAGGCAAGAAAGAGGTTTCTGGTCGACATGTGCTTGTGACGTAAACCTTATCAAACAGTCTTTCTGCCATTCATACAAAGCCACTTCACCGAGATAAGGTGCAGCCTCAATAACGGCAGGAAAGGCTTGGATAGTCTGTTCAAAGTGTTCACCGTAACCACTGACATCACCAGAGGTCGATGGAGAACTTAAGACATGTTGACGAGCCATCTGTTGGAAGCACTCTTCACCAACTAACATTTCAGTGAGTGGGTAGGTTGCTGCCAGAACTTCGCTCAAGCTGATCACAAAGTTATTACGGTAAATCTGGATTCGCTGTTCATCGGTAAAATGGTCGCGCACTATGTCGCAGTGCTCACCATTGTTTTGGTAGCGTAGGGCGTTAGCAAACTCCAATTGAACATCTGCTAGGGAGTGGCTCATGATACGCGACTCCTTTGGTTGAACTTGTCGTGTTGATACAAGATGTCACTGGCTTTGGTTGCTTCGGTCAATAAAACTTGTGGCTCTGGGATATCTAGATCCCATTCAATCAAAGTATGACGTGAACCATGTTGTGCTATCCAGTCAGTATAGAGTTGCCACACTTCGTCACAGACAGGCTTACTGTGTGTGTCTATCCAGATCTCACCTTGTTCAAGCTTCTTTTTGGTAAAACCTGCCAAGTGAATTTCTTCAACTTTGTCTGCTGGTATTCCGCTTAAGTACTCTTCACAACTAAAGCCATGATTAAAAGATGAGACAAAAATATTATTGAAATCGAGCAGTAGGCGACACTCAGTACGCTTTTGTACCTCAGCCAAAAACTCCCACTCTGGAATGGTTGAATGCTTGAAGGCTAGGTAGCTCGATGGGTTCTCAATCAACATAGGGCGTTGCAGGCTGTCTTGAACTTCGATGACATTGCGGCAAAAGACTTCTAACGCCTCTTCGGTATAAGGCAGCGGTAGCAAGTCATTGAAGTAATGACCGCCATTCTGACTCCAGCTGAGATGGTCAGAAACCAAGAAAGGTTCGATATCATCAATCAGGTCTTTTAACTGCACCAGATGGTGTTGATTAATACGCTCAACTGAACCGAGAGATAATCCAACACCGTGGCAACTTATGCTGCGTGCGCTGCGAATGTCTCTGAGTTGTTGGCGTTGCGGTGATTGAGCTAAGAAGTAGTTCTCGCTGTGAACCTCTAACCAACTCACTAGAGATGGATTTTGGCTAAAGAAATCCAAGTGTGGTGTTCTAAGACCAACTCCTGCATTGGGGTGAAGAGTTTGAGTCACAACGATTCTCCTAACAAGAAGTGGAGGTGAGCTGAATGTCAGCTCACCATACTAAGCAGCTCAATTATGATGATTGGGTGCTACCACCTGATAATTTGCCACATAGCCCTTTAGGAACGACCACGAATGCATCTGATTGGTTGTCTTCTTTTGCTGTACCCGCACATGAGCTTGTTTTGGTTGCACAATCATTTTGGCCAGCTTTTGCCACGCCGTAGCATTTTTCTTTTGCTGCTGCTTCCGCAGGTGCTGATGTAAGAACTGCACCACCGAATGCTAGTACACTTGTGATTGCAGCTGTAACAGCAAGATTAGAATTTTTCATAGTCATTCCCTCTAGGACTTAATAGTATTTTTATATCGCAGGTTAATGGATTGTTAACTTGCTTATTAAAAAGGATAGGAACAACCAGGAAATAATTTCACGGTATTATAAAAAATATCAATATTAATGGTGTTTTATTGTTTAACTTATTGAATTTATGATGTTAATTTTTGATTGTTTTTTCTTCTTATTATCCTAAACGCAGCCTAGTGTTTAGGTTATAATCAACTTTTATGTATAAATACCCAGTAGTGAGCATATCCAATGATAGATCCTTCGCTTTTACTCGATGGCTTAAACGACAAACAACGTGAGGCGGTCGCGGCACCTTTAGAAAACCTACTTATTCTGGCAGGTGCTGGTAGTGGTAAAACGCGAGTGTTGGTGCATCGTATCGCTTGGTTGCAAAGTGTAGAGCAAGCATCACCGTTCTCTATTATGTCTGTTACCTTCACCAACAAAGCGGCAGCAGAGATGCGTGGTCGTATTGAAGAGTTGATGATGGGCAGCTCATCAGGTATGTGGAACGGCACCTTCCATGGTATCTGTCACCGCATCCTTCGTGCTCACTACCTAGATGCAAAACTGCCAGAAGATTTCCAGATTATTGATTCAGATGACCAGGTTCGTTTGCTACGCCGTTTAATCAAGGCGCAAAACCTTGATGAAAAGCAGTGGCCTGCAAAGCAAGCTTCTTGGTGGATAAATGGTAAGAAAGACGAAGGCTTACGCCCAAGTCACATTGACGCCTACCATGATCCAATCACTCAAACGTGGTTAAAGATCTATTCAGCTTACCAAGAAGCATGTGATCGTGCTGGCTTGGTCGACTTCGCAGAGATCTTATTAAGAGCCCACGAGCTACTGCGTGATAAGAAGCATGTTCGAGAACATTACCAAGCTCGCTTTAAACATATCCTTGTCGACGAATTCCAAGATACCAACAACATCCAATACGCGTGGCTGCGTATGATGGCGGGGCCTGATTGTCGCGTGATGATCGTGGGCGACGATGATCAATCTATCTATGGCTGGCGTGGTGCAAAAATCGAAAATATTCAGAAGTTCTTGGATGAGTTCCCAGGTGCTTCGACGATTCGACTCGAACAAAATTACCGCTCGACCAAAACCATTCTGCAGGCATCTAATGAACTTATCTCGAATAATACCGAGCGTATGGGTAAAGAGCTGTGGACCGATGGCAACGATGGCGAGCCAATCTCGGTGTACTCGGCTTATAACGAGTTGGATGAAGCGCGTTTCACGGTTAGTAAGATCAAAGAGTGGCAAGAGAAAGGCGGTGCACTCGAAGATACCGCGATGCTTTATCGTAATAACGCCCAATCTCGTGTTCTGGAAGAGGCGCTAATTCAAGCGGGTTTACCATACCGAATCTACGGCGGCATGCGATTCTTCGAGCGTCAAGAAATCAGAGATGCTTTGAGCTACATGCGCCTAATGAATAACCGCAGTAATGATGCGGCGTTTGAACGCGTGGTTAATACACCAACGCGTGGCTTGGGTGATAAAACGTTAGAAACGATTCGTCTTGCAGCGCGTGATCGTGGTGCAACCATGTGGGAAGCCAGTGTTGCTTTGATAGAAGAGCAAGTGCTACCCGGCCGTGCTGCGGGTGCATTAAGCCGTTTTATCGAGCTTATTAATGCGCTTGAAGATGACACGTTAGAATTGAGCTTACATGAACAGACCGACCATGTGATTAAATCGTCGGGTTTGTTTGCGATGTATGAGCAAGAAAAAGGCGAGAAATCAAAGGCACGTATTGAGAACTTAGAAGAATTGGTCACAGCAACTCGCCAGTTTGAGAAGCCAGAAGAAGCGGATGAGATGAGCATGCTAACGGCTTTCTTAACGCATGCGGCGCTAGAGGCGGGTGAAGGTCAGGCTGATGAGTTTGATGATGCAGTTCAGTTAATGACTCTGCACAGTGCGAAAGGCCTAGAGTTCCCAATGGTGTTTATGGTGGGTGTCGAAGAAGGCATGTTCCCAAGCCAAATGTCTGCTGAAGAAGCAGGACGTTTAGAAGAAGAGCGCCGCCTGTGTTACGTAGGTATGACACGTGCGATGGAAAAGTTATACATCACTTATGCTGAGATGCGTCGTTTGTACGGTCAAGACAAGTACCACAAACCATCGCGTTTTATTCGTGAGCTACCAGAGACCTGTCTGGATGAAGTGCGTATGAAAGCGCAAGTGAGCCGCCCTGCAAGCAGTGGCCGTTTTAGCCAGACAGCAGTGAAAGAGAACTTCAACGAGACAGGCTTTACCTTGGGCTCTCGTGTTAACCACCCTAAGTTTGGGGAAGGGACGATCATTAATTTTGAAGGAAGCGGCCCGCAAAGCCGAGTTCAAGTCGCTTTCAATGGCGAAGGCATTAAGTGGTTAGTCACCGCGTACGCACGCTTAGAGCAGCTTTAACCTGTTACTTCGGCATCTAATAACCGTTCATTATTGAAAACAAAAAGAGCAGCCAATGGCTGCTCTTTTTTATTGCATATCGCTTTAAGCGATCACAATACATGACTGACTAGAAGGGAGTTTACAGTGCTGCAAGTGCCGCTTCGTAGTTTGGTTCTTCAGTGATCTCTGTAACTAACTCGCTGTGTGTTACCACACCTTTTTCATCAACAACGACAACTGCACGTGTTGTTAGGCTTGCTAGTGGACCTTCAGCAATCGCTACGCCGTAGTCTGATGCGAATGTAGGAGAGCGGAAAGTCGAAGCGTGTTGAACGCCTTCAATGCCTTCTAGTTCGCAGAAGCGGCCTGCAGCAAATGGTAGGTCAGCAGAAATACAAACAACAACTGTGTTCTCAAGCTCTGCCGCTTTTGCGTTGAACGTACGTACGCTCGTTGCACAAGTTGCAGTGTCGATGCTTGGGAAGATGTTTAGAACTACTTTCTTGTCTGCAAGAGAAGCAAGTGTCAGTTCAGAAAGATCGCCTGCAGTCAGTGCAAAACTTGGTGCCTGTTCGCCAGTTTGTGGGAATGTGCCAGTTAGCGGTACAGCAGCGCCTTTGAAGGTAACGTGTGACATGAATTTGTCCTTAGTTTAATTATGGTTATGAAACTAGTTGAGCCTAGTAAGACTTACGTTACTCGGAAGTGGTTAAGAAGTGAATGGTTTAAATGTCAGAATTGTAATCAAAGGTCTTTGATTTGCTTGTTTTAGGGAAGAGATGGTGGGACGACAGATAAAGAAAAACCCCGAGAGCTTGCGCTCATCGGGGTCTATAGTCTTACTCGCAGCAATCCGGCTACTAAGTGTGCTCCATGCATCAAATCCATGATAGTGTGCTGTTATCCTTCAGCGTATTCCTTTCGTCGCCTTCCTAGCGGTGTCCTTGATCTTATCCTGATCTGCCAACAATCCTCGTTAGCGCGCGTCACTTGTTCCTTGAGCGGTGTCCTTTACATCATCCTGATGTTCAGTCCTTTCCTCATCCAGAGGTGTCCATTGTCTTTCCTTAGTAGCAACCATCCTAGTTACTATTGCGTCCATTCAATGTCCATTTCGCTATCCATGCCGATTATTCATCCTGAGTAATCGAATCTTCATCCTGAAGATAACCAAGTCCTTGGCATTTCCTGTTCCGTGTCAGCATCCTTCCGACACCATTCATATTACCGATTCCTTATTTATCAGCAATGGTGCATACGCGAATTTCTATATAATTATTTGAAGGATAAATGTACATGTTGTTTAATTTCAATTGGTTACGATATATGGGTGCTTAATTTCGCAGTTAAATATCGATATTTACTCACTGCCTTGTGAGAGATCTCGCACAAGACAGGGAGTAAAAAGGGAGTATTCTCCCTTATTGGCCGATAGCGGCACCTTCACGACGTGGGTCTGCAGCACCTTCTAGACCATCTTTTGTGATGCGAATGGCGTGTAAACCCGAATTAAGATCTCGAACGTTGACCTCAAATCCCATCTTTTCTAGCTCAGGTTTGAAGTTTTCCGCCGATGTTCCTTTTTCCAAATCTAAGGTGCCGAAACGGTTGAGGAAGTGCGGTTGGTTGATCGCTTGCTGGATATTCATGTCCCACTGGGTATGGGCAATAATAGCTTGTGCTACATAACCTATGATGCGGCTACCACCCGGAGAACCGATCGCCATATAAGGCTTATCGTCTTGCATGATAATGGTCGGTGCCATTGAAGAACGTGGACGCTTACCCGGTTCAAGTCGGTTCGCGATAGGCTTGCCATCGTTATGAGTCTTGAATGAGAAGTCGGTCAGT
The DNA here is from genome assembly GCF_024347515.1 of Vibrio gigantis. Taxonomy (NCBI): domain Bacteria; kingdom Pseudomonadati; phylum Pseudomonadota; class Gammaproteobacteria; order Vibrionales; family Vibrionaceae; genus Vibrio; species Vibrio gigantis. Next base: position 3,494,503 of record NZ_AP025492.1, on the reverse strand, counting down.
TCGTTGTTGAGTAGGAATCCTCTTACCATCAGGCGTGAGCCAAATGCGTTCTCGATGGTGGTGGTCATCGATACGACATTGCCATCGCTATCGACAATATTGAAGTGGCTGGTGGACGGCAGTTCAATAGACACATCTTGGCTGCGCAGCATGGCGTGATCCCACGGTGGGGTGCCTGATGGCGCACTGTCTAATGCCTTACCTGCGGTAATTAACTGGGCACGTTCCTGCAGATAGTCAGTGTTTACTAACCCTTGTGTCGGCATTGGTACGTAATCTTGGTCTGCCATGTACATACCACGGTCTGCAAAGGCTAGGCGAGAAGCATCCGCTAACACTTGCCAAGATTTCGCGTCGTTTGGCCCCCATGATTTCAGATCAAACTGTTCAGTCATCGCTAAGATCTGTCCAACGGTTAATGCACCTGAACTTGGTGGTCCCATGCCACAGATATCGTAACTCTCATAAGCAGAACAAACCGGTTCGCGTTGCTTGATTGAATACGCATCGAAGTCTTTCTGTGCCAATACGCCCGGGTTACCTTTGGCCGTTTGTACTGTGTTGATGATGTCAGCGGAAATCTCGCCTTGATAGAAAGCCTTAGCACCATCCTTTGAGATAGCGTTTAACGTTGCGGCGTATTCAGGGTTCTTAAGTAGCGTACCTGCGGTTTTCGGGCTGCCATCGGCATTAAAGAAGTAGGCTTTGGTAGTGGTAAAGCGGCTTAGTCGTTCTTGGTCATTTTCAATCAAGGTCGCTAAACGTGGGCTGATGGTAAAACCTTTTTCAGCCAGTTGTGCGATAGGCTTGATCAGCGATGCCCACTCTAACTTGCCATATTTTTGGTGAGTGTCCCACAGTAATTGGACTGTTCCCGGTGTCGCTACTGAGCGACCACCAACCACGGCATCATAAAATTTAAGCGGTTGGCCGTTTTCGTCTTGGAATAGACGTGGGGTAGCATCAAGTGGGGCGGTTTCGCGACCATCGTAGGTTTTAAGCTGTTTGTCCTTTCCATCAAAATAAACAAGAAATGCGCCACCGCCAATACCGGACGACTGCGGTTCAACTAAGCCAAGCATTAGCTGTACAGCAACCATGGCATCAATCGCGTTACCACCACGAGCAAGTACATCAGCGCCGGCTTGGGTTGCCAGAGGGTTGGCCGCGGTGACCATCCAGTCGTTAGCTTTTACGAGTTGTTTGGTTTCTAAACCACTACTTTGTTCGGGAGCGACGGAATCGGCAGCTTGATTTGCCCAACTGACGTGAGAGGCAAAAAGTAGGGTAGAAGTGGCGAGGGTTGTTAGTTTTTTTTTCCACTGCATGATCTTCTCCTTTTAATATGCAGAGCTAGATTGGCAGTGGAAAGATAAGATAGCCAGTGTGTTGTTAACGAATTGTAATCTTGATTCGAATTTAGGCGATTAAACCAGACAACGACTGCCAAAGAATACTTAGGCCAATCAGGCTAAATAGCACGCCACACAAGCCATCAATGTAGACTGTTGCTTCGCTAAGCTTCTTCTGTAGGGTTTTAGTTGAAAGCATCCACGCCAGTAGCGAGAACCAGAATAGCGAAAGGCCAAATAGGATGATTAAAGCAAGGCCTTTGCCCGACAGCGACATGTCTGCAGGAACCAAGCTCGACATCAAACTGATGAAAAACACTAAGGCCTTTGGATTAAGGATGTTAGTCGCAAACCCTTTCGAAAATGCCTGACGTTTATTGGTAAGAATCAGATCCTTTGAATCGACAGGATTGGCCTCATCTTCGTGATGAGTAATGATCTGCCAGGTGGCCTTTAGTGCACCAACACCGAGATACAACAAGTAGCTACCGCCAGCTAACTGTATGGTCGCGAAAAGAGTTGGGTGCTGATGAACCAGATAACTGATGCCCGTCAGGCTCAGCAACGAATGCAGTAAAATCCCACAAGATAGGCCAAGCGCGATGTACAAGCCTGTTTGTCTGCCGTGACGCGTCGCATTTTGCACGACTAACGCAAAGTCAGGGCCGGGGCTCATCAAAGCTATGAAGTGGATTGAGGCGAGGGTGATCAGTATGGTGACTTCGTTCATGTTAGTTCTCAATAACGCTGCCGCTATTTTTAAATAAGTAATCGTATTGAGCGTAGCTTACCGTGATTTGAAATCGAGCAATTGTAAATTATCAACACTTAGTTGATTTGTGAGGGCGGGACGCCGAATGTGGTTTTGAACGCTTTGGAGAAGTGTGCTTGATCATAGAAGCCCACTTGGTACGCGACCTTGGTACCACATATGCCAGATTTGATTAGGCGCATGCTCTGCTCCATACGTAAGCGGCTCAGCCATGCGTATGGCGTGATACCCATTCTGTTTTTAAAGTGGCGTTGGAATTGAGTTGTGGTTAAGCCGCACAGCTCAGACAGTTGTTCTAATCGCACTGGCTGATCTAAATTTGCCATCAAATAGTCTTTTAGCGTATCAATCGATTGATTACCCAATTTGATGTCGCTCTTGGACCCAAATTTCGCATAACGATCGACAATCGTCGAGAATCCCTCGAATGGTAAGCAATCTTGAGCGAGTTGGCTGATGTTTTGATTGATTAACAGACCGTGTAGGTTGCGTAATTGTGAAAATGCAGCTTGATCGGAGAGGATCAACTCAGAAAAGCCTAATGTGTGACCATTTTGCTTGGGATCGGCAAGATCTTGAAACCACTGGGGAGAAACTGCGAACACGCTGACTTGATAACCCGAATCGAGTTTGGAATGCCCATCATGCAGTTCATCGGGTGGCATGATGACAACTTGGCCTGCGCCAACATGATGGCTAGTCCCTTTATAGGCGAATTTTTGCTGCCCTTGGGTAATTAAACCAATGTGAAAGTCCAAATGATAGTGGCGCTGAAAGGCAAACTCTTGGTATTGAGCTTGGATCAGGCTGATATCATCTGTTGGGGTGGAGTAATAGTGGACTTTATCCATGGTACAAAAAAGCTTGGTTAAATAGTCATCAATTCAACCAAGCTTATCTTCGTATTTCGAAATTGTCTTGTAAAAAACGATCAGTGTTACTGTTTAGCTTGTTTGTTCTTTCTGTTGTTACGTAGACCATCAAAGCTGAATATCACCAACGCTCCCCAAATAAAGGCGAAGGTAATCGCTTTGTCACTGGTAAACGCTTCACCGTAAATTAGAACCGCTAGTAAGAACATCAAGCTGGGGCCGATGTACTGGAAGAAGCCGAGTGTCGATAGTTTTAAGCGAGTTGCAGCGCCAGTAAAACACAGCAATGGAACCGTGGTGATCACACCTGCAGCTACCAGTAACAGGTTGAGTTGCATCGGGTTCATCGATAAATTTGAGGTTGGGCTATCGGCAATAAACAGTAAGTAGGTTGCGGCAAGAGGCAGCATCACCAGAGTTTCAATGAACAAGCCAGTTTGTGCCTCTAAGCTGACTTTCTTACGCAGTAAGCCATAAAAACCAAAGCTAAAGGCTAGAGCAATGGCGACAATCGGCACTGAACCGAAGGCAATTAATTGGATCAATACACCAATCGCAGCAAGAGCCACTGCAAACCATTGTAGCTTACGTAAGCGTTCGCCAAGGAAGAGCATCCCGAGCAACACGTTAATCAGTGGGTTGATGTAATACCCCAAGCTAGCATCGAGCATGTGATTGGAGTTGACCGCCCAAATAAAGATCAGCCAGTTAGCGCCTACCAAAATAGACGTCGCCACCAAATAGAGCATTTTTGGCTTTGAAGTTAAGGTGTCGCGTACTTTACGCCAGCTGCGGCCAATGTGTAGCAAGAAAGCGAGTAAGAAAAAAGACCATACTACACGGTGGCTAAGGATCTCTAGCGGGGAAACCTCACTTAAAGATTTGAAATATATAGGGGCGATCCCCCACATGGTGTAAGCACCTACAGCAAGCAAAATTCCTTGGCGCGTACGTTGTTGTTCTTCTGGAGTCATGCATCTTTCTCTAGCACCGAGTGCTTATTAATAAGATTTATAAGAGAGTTGGTCAGTATAGGAGCGATAACCCTTTTCACCTAACAATTTGCGGTTTAATTCACCAGCGTTCCACTCTACAATGTGCGACTTGCTTGCCAACGCTGCATGCTGACTTTATACCTCGATTAGGAACCACAATGACCGCCACTCTGATTGCTGAGCAAACACCAACTCCTGCGAATGATGCGCAAACCATCTTACAAGATGTGTTTGGCTATCAAACCTTTCGCGATGGTCAGCAAGAGGTTATTGATCTGGCCGTGGAAGGCCAAGACAGCTTGGTTATTATGCCAACCGGTGGCGGAAAATCTCTGTGTTACCAGATTCCAGCCTTAGTGCGTCAAGGGCTCACTCTGGTTATCTCACCGCTTATCTCGCTGATGAAAGACCAAGTTGATCAGTTGAAAGCTAATGGTGTGGCAGCAGAGTGCATTAACTCTTCAATGCCTCGCGACCAATTGCTAAGTGTGTTTAATCGCATGAACTCAGGTCAGCTGAAAATGGTATATGTGTCACCAGAGCGCGTGTTGATGCGTGACTTTATCGAGCGTCTACAAGGCCTACCGCTTTCTATGATAGCGGTCGACGAAGCGCACTGTATCTCGCAGTGGGGGCATGATTTCCGCCCAGAATATGCCTCGTTAGGCCAGCTTAAACAGTATTTCCCTCATGTGCCCTACATGGCGCTTACAGCAACTGCTGATGATGCGACGCGCAAAGATATTATCTCGCGTTTGCAGTTGATAGATCCGCACACTTATTTAGGTAGCTTCGATCGCCCTAACATTCGCTACAACTTGGTTGAGAAACACAAGCCGGTGTCTCAGGTGGTTCGCTACCTAGAAACACAAAAGGGTAATTGCGGAATCATCTATTGCGGCAGCCGTAAAAAAGTAGAGATGGTGACTGAGAAGCTGTGTAACAACGGTATTCGCGCTGCGGGTTACCACGCAGGCATGGACACCGATGAGCGCGCTTACGTTCAAGAAGCTTTCCAACGTGATGATATCCAGATTGTTGTCGCGACTGTGGCGTTTGGTATGGGTATCAACAAACCCAATGTACGCTTTGTGGTGCACTTTGATATTCCACGCAACATCGAGTCTTACTATCAAGAGACTGGCCGTGCGGGTCGTGATGGCTTGCCTGCTGAAGCGATGATGCTGTTTGACCCTGCTGATATGGGGTGGCTGCGTCGTATGCTGGATGAGAAAGAAGAAGGTCCACAGAAACAGGTTGAGATGCATAAGCTAAACGCGATGAGCGCCTTTGCAGAAGCGCAAACTTGTCGTCGTCAGGTACTGCTCAACTACTTTGGTGAGTATCGCGAGAAGCAATGTGGTAACTGTGATATCTGCCTCGACCCACCAAAACACTTTGATGCGACCCAAGAGGCGCAGAAGGCATTATCTTGTGTGTACCGTGTGAATCAGTCGTTTGGTATGGGCTATGTGGTTGAAGTGATGCGTGGCATGCAGAACATCCGTGTGCGCGATAATGGTCACGACAAGCTGTCTACTTACGGTATTGGCCGTGACCACAGTCATGATTACTGGATCAGTATCTTCCGTCAGTTGATTCACAAAGGCTTGTTGTTCCAAAACATCACTCGTAATTCAACATTACAGCTAACAGAAGAAGCGCGGCCACTACTGCGTGGTGAGATGTCTTTGGAATTGGCTGTGCCTCGTTTAGATACGGCGGTACGTAATGCTAAGTCCGATAAATTAAGTAGCAAGAACTATGATAAGAAGCTGTTTGCCAAACTGCGTAAGCTGCGTAAGTCGATTGCTGATGAAGATGGTTTGCCACCTTATGTGGTGTTCAGTGATGCGACTCTGATTGATATGGCCGAAGTGCTGCCTACCTCATACGGTGAGATGTTGGCAGTAAACGGTGTTGGTCAGCGTAAACTTGATAAGTACGCAGACCCATTCTTAGATTTGATTCAAGAACACATCACGACACACGGCTAGTTTTCAGAATCGTTTAGCTTCTAAAAACGGTTAGATCATAGAAAAAGAATAAGGTTGATAGGGACATGACAACACAAACAGAATTTGGTTTAAGAGAGTATTTGGCTGAGGAAGGACGTTTATTGATTACGTCTCCAAGTTTTGATTTTGATTCTTACGAAGTGTTAGGTGAAAAGCTGGTGGCATTGTTGTCCGCTTCTGTGGTGGAAAAGCAGTGGGACGCTGACATGCACTCTTGGTTGATCGATTTTGAAGATTGTCGGATGTTCTTAAAGTCTGAGCATTACAGTGAATCAATTTGGTTTGAGTCGTTAAACGCTGAAGAGAGCCGAGAAGAGTTTGATTACCTAGCAGCTTTGTTTAAGCGTGGTTTCTAACTTTGAGCATGGCTTCTAAAACGTAGCTTTTAAACCTGGCTTTTAAAACATAGTTTCTAGCGCCGTTCACCAATAAAAGTGAGAATAAACGTTTGCGTCTGTTCTCACCATTGCAGCCAATATTGATTAATGTATAATCGCCCGCCGCTCAATAGAGCAAATTATAGATACATTTTTAATTCACATTATTGGTAAGAGCTTTCTTAGTTTATTCGAAGAAATGACTCGATTTGGGTTCCCTCACCCCCAAACCAAACTAAAAAGGTACAGCATGAGTAACTTTACCCCTGAGCAACAGCGCAAAGCCCTAGCACTATTAGTTTTGTTCCATTTGATCATTATTGCGTCAAGCAACTATCTGGTTCAGCTACCTTTTACCGTTTTCGGTATGCACACCACTTGGGGTGCTTTCACTTTCCCGTTTATCTTCCTAGCGACTGATCTGACCGTACGCATTTTTGGCGCACAGCTGGCTCGTAAAATCATTTTCTTAGTGATGTTACCTGCATTGGCCGTTTCTTATTTTTTGTCAGTCGTGTTCTTTGAAGGTTCGTTCCAAGGCTTTAGTCAACTCGGTGAGTTCAACTTGTTTGTTGCACGTATCGCAGCAGCAAGCTTCATGGCTTATTTACTGGGGCAGATCTTGGATGTACATGTTTTCAACCGTCTACGTCAGCTTAAACAGTGGTGGGTTGCCCCAACATGTTCAACGCTATTCGGTAATGCCATTGATACCATCGCTTTCTTTGCGATCGCTTTCTACCAAAGCCCAGATCCATTCATGGCAGAACATTGGACTGAGATTGCACTGGTTGATTACGGTTTCAAACTTATCATCAGCCTAGGCTTGTTTGTTCCTATGTACGGCGTGCTTCTGAACTACATTGTTAAGAAGCTAACCGCTGTGAACCCTGACTTTAAAGCGACAGGTGTTAACGCCTAGCTAGATGGAATCGCGGTTATTCAAGGTCATCTCTGAATAACCGCCTTTCGTTCCTCTTTGTTTATTCCTTTCTATGGCTGCTCCACTAAGCTTGGCCTTCAAGCACGGTCTCAACACCAACACCTGCATCCTTATTACTCTTTCTTGGCACTGATACCTTATATTTCGAGTTCTTTGGGCTCACCTTAGTCACGCTTTTTTGCAGTAGTAGTGAATTAGGGTAGGTAATCACATTGCCCTCTGGATGTCGGATTAGAGTATGGAACATCTTTATGTCGAGTATCTTTCCTTCAATACCATCTCCATCGGCCACAATGATTGAGTCCCCAATACGGTAGGGGAATACAAAGAAGATTAAGAAGCTGGCGGTGATGTTGCTGAGAATGGACCACTGAGCGATAAAACCGACACCGATAACCGTGAATACTGAAGAGATAAAAATCGAAAAGTTACCGTAGCCGATGCCGCTGACAATCAAATAGGTTGCAAACAAGAACCCGAAGTAAATGATATTAAAGCAGCGATTGATGAAAGCAGTGCGTGTCGCATTGACGGTTTTTGTCTCTGCGAGTGCCTGAATGGCTTTTTCCGTAGAGTGTTTAAGAATCCAATAGATAAGAATAAACAGCAAAGCGAGTAACAAGTCGTACTGTTTTAATGTCGAAAAAATGGTGTCGATGTAGCTAAGCATAGTAACCTCTAAATAGTTGAGGCTGCATTATTGTGGCCGTTCGTTTCCAATACATCATTAAATCATTATGGTTTTATTTTCCTTTCTAGTTCGACTTTGCCCAAGCAGAGTGAACATTAATCATTGGTTTGTCATGTGTGGTTAAGTGATTGATATGTAGATCTTTATATTTCTGTTATATCCCTTTTATCTATAGGTGACGCTTTAGTGATGAAGCCATTTCGCCAATTCGTAGAATGGCCGGCCATTCACAACTTGGTTCGATTACTGATGATACTGATTACCATAAAACTGACGGTGTTCTGCTTTCTAAAGCTAAGAAAGCAGGGCTATTTTGGGGCGCGTACCACTGTTTGCACACGTAATAACGTGGAGCCATCATAACCATGCTGACTCCATTTATTATTCAATTGATCTTTCTTTGGCTGATGGTTGAGCCACTTCTCTCTGCGGCTAGGATGAATGCCATCAAAGCAAGAGGTGTTTATGTACGTTGATTATCTCGCGTCATTTAGCATGCTTTTACTACTGGAAGTGATTCTGGGAGTCGACAACATTATCTTCATCTCAATCTTGGTCGAGAAGCTACCCGTGAGGCTAAGAAGCCGTATTCGTAATCTTGGTATTGGCTTAGCGGTTGTTACGCGGATTGGATTGGTATTCTCGGTTACCTGGTTGATGTCGCTCACCGAACCCTTTATTACCGTTTTTGAGCGCGGCCTATCAGGTAAAGATCTGATCTTGATTGTTGGTGGTGGCTTCCTGCTATTGAAGAGCTTTAAAGAGCTATTGAATTGGTTGCTAGTAAAAGAGAAAAAAGAGAAGAACGCACTCGAAACCAGTGTCACCATGATCGTACTACAGATTATTGCTATCGATGCAGTGTTCTCATTCGACTCGGTGATTACTGCAGTGGCTTTGGTCCACAACGTAGAGATCATCATTGCTGCTATCGTTATCTCTGCAATCATCATGCTGGCGGTTGCTGAAAAGATTCAAATAACCATTACCGCTTATCCTGGTTTGAAGCTACTTGCCCTTTTATTCCTGATTTTATTGGGTGGTTTGCTCGTTGTTGAAGGGTATGGGTTACATGTGGATAAAAGCTATTTGTACGTTGCTTTAGCGTTTGGATTAACGCTCGAAATCTGCCATATCTTACTGGATAGGCAGCTTAACAAGGCGCAAAGAGCTTCGAACCCAGATAATGGAGGAGTAGAAGAGCGCGCCTTACAGCACAGCGAGGTCCTATAGAGGCTATCACTCTAATTCTTTCAGAAGAGGTTCTAGGTTACTGTCGAAAAACAGTGGTGAGGCCATCTGTATTGCTTTGAGAGAAGAGTTGCCTTGTGTTGCTTTGATGTATAGCTCTTTTGCTGCACCCGCATTACCGCGAGACTCTTCCGCTTTCGCAAGCAGTAGGTAGGTCAATATCGATTGGTTTTGCGGTGGCATCGACAACAAAATCTTCATCGCTTTTTCTGGGTCATCCTCAGAAAGGGCGATGATGGCGTTGGCGTCATAGGCGCGCGCCAGTTTTCCTTCTGCGAGCAGGCGCTCTAGTCTTGGTTTAGCCTCTTGATTCAACTTAGCAATGGCTTGTTTTTTACTGCCTGAAGAGGCGTAGAAGGTGTTCATCACCTTGCCTATGTAATTGGCAACGAACACAAGATCATTGCTAGGGTCAGCTTGTTGGGCTTTTGCGAAGTAATCCATCACCATTGGCAACTCTGCCTCGTTGTACAACACACCAAGGCCACTGAGTGTGTATTTTAATGCGTCGGGCGTCATTGGCAGTTGGGAAATACTTTCTGTGAGCTCCTCTTTCGGCACCTTGATATAAAGAGCGTCTAGTATGTCATCGACCATGCGGTAGAGTGTGTGGTGCAGCTCTGACAACTCCGTCGGGTAGCGGCGGTTGAGGTGCGATTGGTCAGAGATGTTATTGTGATAACGCATGGTGAGGCGAGTATGCTTGCCGTCTCGACTTGGGCTCGTACCAAAGGTGAGTTTGATTGCCGCAATCTTTTGTAATGGCTCGCTATGGACTATGCGTATGCCACTGTAAGCGCTCAAGTACTCAATGAATTTGGTGATGGTGCCGTATAAAACCGGGTCGTGTTTGACGTCATCGCTGATATCCAACATGACATAACGAAACTCATAGTGTCGGAGTTGGGTTGCAGGAGCGACCTTTTCATCTGGCGTGCTGCTCGATGCTGAATAAAGGATATAGCCAGACTCCATAACAACGATAGCGCTAAGTAGTAAACCAATCATCAGGTTTCTTTTATTGGGCTTAGTTTGCTCACTGACATCAGTTTGGGGCGGTTTATCTGCTGGTGGCGATTGTTCTGGAGCAGAGGGCTGAGTTGTTGATGGTTCAGGTTCAGCGACTTGGTCAGTCTCGATTTTGCTTTGTATTACGTCCGCTTCAAACTTATAGCCACGCTTTGGCACGGTAATGATGTAGCTGTTGTGCTGTTGAGAGTTTTGCTTCAGAACCTTACGCAGCTCAAACACCGCTTGTGTGACTACTTGGTCACTGAGAATCATACCGCTCCAGACGTTGTTGATGAGTTCGTCTCGGGTATGAGTTTGCCCGGGATTGAGGCACAAAAATTCAAGTAGTTTAGTTAAACGCTTATCTATGGTTACCGTTCTTTCGGCGAAGAGGATTTGCCCTTCATTTGGAACGAATAGCCACTCATCGACACTAAAACATGAATTCTTCTCAAGCATCCCTTTCTCCTGCATTCAAACGGCATCCTGCGTTCTATATTCACCTTATTAACTCTATTACATAATGTGATGAATTTGTTGTAATTTTAGAGTGGATTCTAAAAGGTGTGCGTGAGTTAAATATTTGAGGTGATGGATTAATAGGATTGCTGTTAGACATAAACAAAAAGCTCCCGTTATAGGGAGCTTTCGAATAACTTCTGGGGCTGATTTAAGCTTAAGCGTTACTGCTCAGCAATCGTCAGCGGCCAGCCAATGTCGGTTTGTCTATTCGACTCGATCTCTAGCTCTGCAGCGGTCAGCGGGTTGTCTGCTAGCCATTGCTTAGAAAGTGTTAGAGTCAGATTATCACTGTCAGTAGTAAGCTTGAACTCAGGCACTAGCGCTGGGTTACGACGGTGAGTCAACAAAATAGCCAAACGTAGAATACGTAAGATGCGTTTGCTACTGGTACCTGAGATGGCATGTTGCTCGGGCAATGAGGTTAACTGTTCACGGTAGCGACGTGTTAACTCACCCAAGTAGTGTTTTTGAGCTCGAGTAAAGCCAGGTAGATCTAAGTGCTGCAGTAGGTAAGCACTGTGCTCACCGCCCTTTTTGAAATCGATGGTTAAACCAATCTCATGAAGCTTAGCCGCCGTTTGCAATAGCACACTAGCTTGAGGTTCTGGAACCCACGCTTCAGCGCCAGCTTGGTCTAACAGAGTTTGTGCGACTACAGCAACTTGTTCACCGTAGCTTACGTCCATTTGATAGCGTGATTGCACGCTTTTGATGGTACGTGCACGGATATCTTCTTGGCGTAGTTCTTCAACCATCTCGTAAGCTAGGCCTTCACGAAGTGCGCCGCCTGCGAGTGTCATTGAATCGATTTCAAGCAGCTCAAAAATCGCAATAAGAATAGAAAGGCCACTTGGGAACACTAATGCACGCTCAAGGGTAAGTCCTTCTATTTCTAGCTCTTCCAAGCGCTCAGTGATCATCGCTTGTTTCTGTAGGCGCTTAAGTTTGGCATGAGTGATAACTTCATCCATACCTTGCGCCAACATGATTTCTTGCAGTGCCTGAACAGTACCACTAGCACCAACACACACATCCCATCCGATATCAGTGTAGCTATCTAGGATAGGAGCCAACGTAGATTTTGCCGCTTCAATGGCATTGTTAAAGTTGGTTGCAGTTAATTGGCGATCTTTAAAGTGGCGCTCAAGCCAAGTAACACAACCCATTTTCAGGCTGGTTAGTGCTTTTGCAGAAAAGCCTTCACCGATGATCATCTCGGTACTAGCGCCACCAATATCAACAACCAGTCGGCGGCCGCTGCCACCAGAAGTGTGTGCTACGCCTTTATAGATAGTCGCAGCTTCTTCTTCACCGGAGATAACATTGATGTCGTATCCAAGGATCTGGTTCGCTTTCTCCAGAAATATATCCACATTGATAGCGGTACGTAGGGTCGCTGTACCGACAATGCGGATATTTTCTTTCGGAATATCTTGCAGTCGCTCTGCAAAGAGACTCAAACAGTCCCAACCGCGCTGCATTGCTTCTGTACTAAGCGCATTATTTTCATCTAAGCCTGCGGCTAAACGCACTTTGCGCTTAATCTTAGCCATGGTTTGTACGCTGCCATCGATATGACGCACAACGAGCATATGAAAACTGTTCGACCCGAGGTCGATTGCAGCGTAAAGCGGAGGTGACACTGTTTGACTCATAAGCGACTAAGCTTCCTTGTTATGACGCGGTTGGCGTGGGCGACGGTTCTGGTTCGGTTTACGGTTACCGTTGCGTGGGCCATTGTTGTTTGAGCGGCGTTGTTGCGGGTTACGTGTACGTAAGCGCAATGGTGCTGGCAGATCTTCTAGCAGTGCAGAAGCATCGTAATCAGACATTGGGATTGCGTGCTCAATGTACTCTTCGATTGGTGGCAAGTTGATTGCGTAATCTTCGCAAGCAAAGCTGATCGAGTGACCACTTTCTCCAGCACGACCTGTACGACCGATACGGTGAACGTAATCTTCGCAATCGTCAGGTAGATCAAAGTTGAATACGTGTGTTACTTGAGGGATGTGTAGGCCACGTGCTGCAACATCGGTTGCGACAAGCAGGTCAACATCGCCTTTGGTGAATTGCTCAAGAATTTTTTCACGTTTCTTCTGAGGAACATCACCTGTTAGTAGGCCAACACGGTGACCATCAGCAGCTAGGTGGCCCCAAACAGACTCACATTTGTGCTTAGTGTTAGCGAAGATGATAGCGCGCTCTGGCCACTCTTCTTCAATGAGCGTCTGCAGAAGTGCCATCTTGTGTTCGTTTGAAGGGTAGAACAGCTCTTCCTGAATACGGTGACCTGTTTTACGCTCGGGCTCAACAACAACATGCTCTGGGTTGTGCATGTGCTCGAACGCTAGCTCTTGTACGCGGTAAGACAATGTCGCAGAGAACAGCATGTTCAGGCGATCTTTTGGCTCAGGCATACGGCGGAACAAGAAGCGGATGTCTTTGATGAAACCAAGATCGAACATGCGATCAGCTTCGTCAAGAACAACAGCTTGAATATGGTTAAGGTTAAATACCTTCTGCTTGTAGAAGTCGATGATGCGGCCAGTGGTACCAATTAAGATATCTGCGCCTTCTTCGATCTTACCTAGTTGCTTATCGTAGCTTTCACCACCGTAAGCAAGTGCTGCTTTGATACCTGTGCTTGCAACTAGAGAGTCAGCATCGTTATAGATCTGAATCGCGAGTTCACGCGTTGGTGCCATAATAATTGCACGAGGCTGGTTAGGCTTACGCCCTTCATGCTCAGGTGTTTTTAGCAGGTGGTTAAAAGTAGCAGTAAGAAACGCAAGCGTTTTACCAGTACCCGTTTGGGCCTGGCCTGCAATGTCTTGGCCGGTGAGCAGTACCGGGAGCGCCAAGGCTTGGATAGGGGTACAATAATCGAACCCTTTTTTCTCCAATCCTTCAATGACTTGCGGAAGTAAATCCAAGTCGGCGAACTTTTGCTCTGTGATATGCGTCTTTTTCATTGCTATAGAATATCAGCTTAAGCTTGCAATACGAAAGTAAATACATTCCAATAGGGCATCTATTTACTGGTTATCATCCAACCAGTTCTAAAAAATACATTGGAGTGGAAGATGAGTGATAAGATTTTGCAGCTAACTGATGACGGTTTTGATAACGATGTAATCAACGCTGCAGGCCCTGTTCTTGTTGATTTTTGGGCAGAATGGTGTGGTCCATGTAAAATGATTGCGCCGATTCTTGATGAAATCGCAGACGAGTACGAAGGCAAGCTCACTATCGGTAAATTAAATATCGACCAAAATGCTGGTACTCCACCAAAATTTGGTATTCGCGGCATTCCAACGCTACTTCTTTTCAAAGATGGCGGCGTAGCAGCGACTAAAGTTGGTGCATTGTCTAAAACTCAACTTAAAGAGTTCTTAGACGCTAACCTTTAATCGGGTCAGCATTTGAAAAGAAACCGTGCAGTTAACAAATGCGCGGTTTTGTTTTTTCTAAGCTATGGACTAGTCTTAGTTTTAGTGCTAATTTATCGCACGTTAATTGAACGAATTTCTCTTCTTGGTCGATCCTGTGACCAAATCCTTCTTAACTTAAGAAAACAGATCCTATTTTGACTAAACAAACTTCCACCACTATGAATCTTACTGAACTGAAGAACAGACCTGTGTCTGAGCTTGTTAAACTTAGCGAAAGCTTAGGTCTTGAAAATCAAGCTCGCCTAAGAAAACAAGACATTATCTTCTCCATCCTTAAAGCGCATGCAAAAAGTGGTGAGGACATCTTTGGTGATGGTGTTCTAGAAATTCTTCAAGACGGTTTTGGTTTCCTACGTAGTGCAGACAGCTCATACCTAGCTGGCCCTGACGACATTTACGTATCGCCAAGCCAAATTCGTCGTTTTAACCTTCGCACTGGTGACTCTATTGGCGGTAAAATCCGTCCACCTAAAGATGGTGAGCGTTACTTTGCACTGCTTAAAGTGAACACGGTTAACTACGACAAGCCAGACAACGCTCGTAACAAGATTCTTTTCGAAAACCTTACTCCTCTTCACGCTAACGAACGTATGGTGATGGAAGCGGGTAATGGTGCGACTGAAGATATTACGGCTCGTATTCTTGATCTTGCATCTCCAATTGGTAAAGGTCAGCGTGGTCTTATTGTTGCTCCGCCTAAAGCGGGTAAGACAATGCTTTTGCAAAACATTGCACAAAGTATTGCTCGTAACCATCCTGAGTGTGAACTAATGGTTCTACTTATCGATGAGCGTCCTGAAGAAGTAACAGAAATGCAGCGCCTAGTTAAAGGTGAAGTAGTTGCTTCTACATTCGATGAGCCAGCATCTCGCCACGTACAAGTAGCAGAAATGGTTATCGAGAAAGCAAAACGCCTTGTTGAACACAAAAAAGACGTAGTTATCCTTCTGGATTCTATTACTCGTCTAGCTCGTGCTTACAACACCGTGATTCCGTCATCAGGTAAAGTTCTTACCGGTGGTGTTGACGCGAATGCACTTCACCGTCCTAAGCGTTTCTTCGGTGCAGCACGTAACGTAGAAGAAGGCGGTAGCTTAACTATCATCGCTACAGCACTGGTTGATACTGGTTCTAAGATGGATGAAGTTATCTACGAAGAATTCAAAGGTACAGGTAACATGGAACTGCACCTTAACCGTAAGATTGCTGAAAAACGTGTATTCCCTGCGATTGATTTCAACCGCTCTGGTACTCGTCGTGAAGAGCTTCTTACCAAGAACGATGAACTACAGAAGATGTGGATCCTGCGTAAGATTGTTCACCCTATGGGCGAAATCGACGCAATGGAATTCCTTATCGACAAGCTAGCAATGACCAAAACGAACGACGAGTTCTTTGACGCAATGCGTCGTCAGTAATATTGATTAGCGGATAGTTATTTAATAAGCGCTGCCTTCGGGTGGCGCTTTTTATTTGCATTTTGTAGCGACAGCTTGCAGAATGAGCAAAAGTGTTACAAGGAAGTTAAAATGCAACATGGACTGTTGTCATCATTGCTCCTGTCTACTTCACTGTTATTTTCACCGGTTGGTATTAGCTATGCCACCGAGATGTCTCCACTTACAGTAGAGTCTTGGCTTGAGAATGATCAAGTAAAACTGAAAACTGCTGAATTACTCGAGCTTGTCGTGCGTGACGAAGTCAATTCGTTACGCTTTGCGCTTGAGCGACTGACATTTCCCCAACAAGAGGTAGCTCGTTACCAACTCTTGAAGAAGCTCGAACAGCAAAAAATCGTCCTCACACCCAAGATGTCTATTTTCATCGAGCAGCAACTCGCTATCACACCCACTTACCAAGTTTTAGAGCGTGGAGATGGCTATGAGTTTACGGTACCTGCCTTTAATTACCCTTCAATTGCTAATCGTCTCATCAAACAGTGGCGCCAAGATCAGAAGACACTGGTTTTTGTTCTCGATGCTGAGAAGCAGGAACTCGATCTAAAAGAGTGGTTATCCGGCTCGGAGCATCAAGTTCAAACGCGAGAAGCGCTGTTAATCAGAGAGCTAGACAGTTTATCTCCAGAGGCGGTGGATTACCTAACTAAGCAACTCACCGCATCTTCTATTGTTAGTTGGTTACCCTCGACTGAAGTGGTGGTTCGATTAGCACAAGTGAGCGAAGACCCAGAGGTCTATAAGATTCTATGGCGAATGAAGGCCGATTATCATAGCCAAGCTGAGTTAGTTCGCCTTGCTGAAACCAAACAAACGTTCGCGCTTGAACAGGTAATGGCAGCGACCAAGAACCCGCGACTGAAAGATGAAGCGATTACCTTGCTCACCAAGGTAAACCCGTTGTCAGAAGAGGTGAAGCAGTTCCTTGTATCTCGGATGGCGATTGCCGATGAAGCGCCATTAGTCGCGCGTGAACTCGCCAAACAAGGTCACACGCGTTGGTTGCAAGATCTCGTCAACGATAACCCTCAGGTGAAGAGCTCTTTGATTGAGCAAGCATTACCGTAAAGTGGATTTTGGCTCTCAATAACCACATTAAAAAGGGGGATCTCAGTGTCACCCTTTTTGATATACTGAGCGCAGAATAATCAGCATGTAGAAGTCCTATGAGTTTTAAAGATTTACGTGATTTTATCGACCATCTTGAAAGTATTGGTCAGTTGAAACGCATCTCTCATCCAGTCGACCCAGACTATGAAATGACCGAGATTAGCGACCGTACTCTACGTGCTGGTGGCCCGGCTCTATTGTTTGAAAACCCAGTAGGCTATGACATGCCTGTTTTGACTAACCTATTTGGTACGCCTAATCGTGTTGCTATTGGTATGGGGCGTCAGGATGTAAAAGAGCTGCGCGAAGTGGGTAAGTTGCTTGCTTACCTAAAAGAACCTGAGCCACCAAAAGGCTTTAAAGACGCTCTTGATAAACTGCCTGTATTTAAGCAAGTCTTAAACATGCCGGCTAAACGCCTTCGCAAAGCGGCATGTCAACAAGTGGTATGGCAAGGTGATGATGTCGACCTAGATAAAATTCCTGTGATGAGCTGTTGGGCCGACGATGTCGCACCGTTGCTAACGTGGGGTTTAACGGTTACTCGTGGTCCAAACAAGAAACGCCAAAACTTAGGCATCTATCGTCAGCAGAAGATAGGTAAGAATAAAATCATCATGCGTTGGTTAGCCCACCGTGGTGGTGCGCTTGATCTGCGCGATTGGATGGAAACCAACCCAGGTAAACCATTCCCAGTATCCGTTGCGTTCGGTGCTGATCCTGCCACCATTCTGGGTGCGGTTACACCAGTGCCGGATACTTTATCTGAATACGCGTTTGCAGGCTTGCTGCGTGGTAGTAAAACTGAGGTCGTTAAATCAATCAGTAATGACCTAGAAGTACCAGCAAGTGCGGAAATCGTAATGGAAGGTTACATCGACCCGAATGAGTTCGCCGATGAAGGCCCATATGGAGACCATACGGGTTACTACAACGAGAAAGAAAAGCACCACGTATTTACGATTACTCATGTAACCATGCGCGAGAACCCTATCTATCACAGCACCTATACTGGCCGTCCGCCTGATGAACCTGCGGTATTGGGTGTTGCACTAAATGAAGTATTTGTTCCTATTCTTCAAAAGCAGTTCCCGGAGATAGAAGACTTCTACCTGCCACCTGAGGGTTGTTCGTACCGAATGGCGGTAGTGACTATGAAGAAGCAATATCCAGGTCACGCTAAGCGAGTGATGATGGGGGTATGGTCTTTCTTGCGCCAATTCATGTACACCAAATTTGTATTGGTGTGCGATGAGGATGTGAACGCACGTGATTGGTCTCAAGTAACGGCTGCGATGTGTGAACACATGGATCCGTCTCGTGATAGCTTGATGATCGAGAACACGCCTATCGACTCGTTAGATTTTGCATCACCTGTGGTTGGATTGGGCTCTAAGATGGGCTTAGACATCACCAAGAAGTGGGATGCGGAGTTAGCATTATCACCAGACGTTGAATCTACTCCAGTAAGTAGTGAACATATCGAAGGTGGCTTGGCTGAGTTAACCAAGGCTCACCCTGAAATTATTGATATTCATCTACAGAACGATAATGCCAGCATGGTTGTCGTGTCTATTGATAAGCAAGCAGCAGGTAATGGTAAGAAAATTATGGAAGCGGTTTGGTCTCAATTTGATGAGAACAAGTTTGTTATCGTGTGTGATGGTGATGTCAATGTGAGTGACTGGAATGACATCATTTGGGCGGTAACCACCAGAATGGACCCGGCCAGAGATACCTTATTCCTACAGAACGAAACTGGACGCTCGAAAATGGGACTAGATGCGACCAATAAATGGGAAGGCGAATGTCTTCGCGAGTGGGGAGTTCCTATCACGAAAGATCCTGATGTCGTTAAAAAGATTGATAGCATCTGGGAACAACTAGGAATTTCATGAGCTACCAAGTAGTCTTATATCCAGAAAACATCAGTTTCACAGTAGAAAAAGGGCAAACGGTCTTGGATGCTGCGCTCAACAGCGATATCTATTTCCCAAACCGTTGCCAAGTTGGCGCATGCGCGATGTGTATGTGCAAAAAATTAGAAGGGCAAGTGAGTTACCACCTTGAACCCATGCTCACAGAGAAAGAGCAGGAACAGGGCTGGATTTTCGCTTGCCAAGCATTTGCAGAAAGTAATTTAGTTCTAACCTTTGCCGATTAAGGGTTAGTAAGAGGAAGAACATGACTATTAAATGTAAAGTGAAGTCTATCGAGCCTTTGGCTTGTAATACTTACCAAATCCTATTGCACCCAGAGACACCGGTCGCCTTTAAAGCAGGCCAGTACCTTATGGTTGAAATGGGTGAGAAAGATAAGCGACCATTCTCCATCGCAAGTAGCCCTTGTCGCCACGAAGGCGAACTTGAGTTACACATTGGTGCTGCTGAGCACAACGCTTACGCACTAGAAGTCGTTGAAGCGATGAAGAAGGCACAAGCTGAAGATGGTGATATCGCGATTGACGCACCACACGGTGATGCTTGGATCAAAGAAGAAAGCGATCGCCCTCTATTACTTATTGCTGGTGGTACTGGTTTCAGTTACGTGCGTTCTATTCTTGATCACTGCATCGCACAAAATAGCTCGAAAGAGATCTATCTATACTGGGGCGCAAAAGATGAGTGCCAGTTGTATGCGAAAGAAGAGTTAGTTGGCATCGCAGAAAAGCACAGCAACGTGCACTTTATACCAGTAGTAGAAGAAGCTCCTGAAGTATGGCACGGCCAAACTGGTAATGTACTTGAAGCAATCACGCAAAGTTTCGAATCACTGGCTGATTTCGATATCTATATTGCAGGTCGTTTTGAAATGGCTGGTGCTGCGAGAGACCTATTTACTCAGAATAAAGAAGCAAAGCGTGACCATATGTACGCTGATGCTTACGCTTTTATCTAATAATACCCTTAGATTTTGAGCAAAAAGAGAGCAGAAATGCTCTCTTTTTTACGTTTAGGTGAACTATTAGGCAGTTAACCTCTATTTATTCATTTTTTATGAAAAAGTAGTTGCTAACCTGAGAGGGTTCCCTATAATGCGACCCCACTGAGACGGCAGACGCCACAAGGCTTCAGCAAGAATCAGTAAGACGGAAAGCGACAAAAAATTAATTTTCAAAAAGTGTTTGACACTGAATGTTAATTCGCTAGAATGGCCGTCCACTTCGAGAGGCTCCTTACTTAAAAGGAACGCTCAAGAAGTAAAGCTCTTTAACAATTTAAACCTATCAATCTGTGTGGGCACTCGTTGATGAATATCAAAACGTTTTATCGTTAGATAAAACAGATTCTTCGGAATCAAAATGATTTCAATGAACTGAGTGACCAATACAAATAACCTCGGTTATTTGGCACAGTCAATTCATTATCATTCTGTTGGAATGATAATAGCTTTAGAATTACATGTTCACGTTCCTTTTTCGAAAAGAGCGAATGAATATTAGTTTTGAAGTCAGTATTCGTTGAGTCACAAAATCTTAAATTGAAGAGTTTGATCATGGCTCAGATTGAACGCTGGCGGCAGGCCTAACACATGCAAGTCGAGCGGAAACGACACTAACAATCCTTCGGGTGCGTTAATGGGCGTCGAGCGGCGGACGGGTGAGTAATGCCTAGGAAATTGCCTTGATGTGGGGGATAACCATTGGAAACGATGGCTAATACCGCATAATGCCTACGGGCCAAAGAGGGGGACCTTCGGGCCTCTCGCGTCAAGATATGCCTAGGTGGGATTAGCTAGTTGGTGAGGTAATGGCTCACCAAGGCGACGATCCCTAGCTGGTCTGAGAGGATGATCAGCCACACTGGAACTGAGACACGGTCCAGACTCCTACGGGAGGCAGCAGTGGGGAATATTGCACAATGGGCGAAAGCCTGATGCAGCCATGCCGCGTGTATGAAGAAGGCCTTCGGGTTGTAAAGTACTTTCAGTTGTGAGGAAGGGGGTAGCGTTAATAGCGCTATCTCTTGACGTTAGCAACAGAAGAAGCACCGGCTAACTCCGTGCCAGCAGCCGCGGTAATACGGAGGGTGCGAGCGTTAATCGGAATTACTGGGCGTAAAGCGCATGCAGGTGGTTCATTAAGTCAGATGTGAAAGCCCGGGGCTCAACCTCGGAACTGCATTTGAAACTGGTGAACTAGAGTACTGTAGAGGGGGGTAGAATTTCAGGTGTAGCGGTGAAATGCGTAGAGATCTGAAGGAATACCAGTGGCGAAGGCGGCCCCCTGGACAGATACTGACACTCAGATGCGAAAGCGTGGGGAGCAAACAGGATTAGATACCCTGGTAGTCCACGCCGTAAACGATGTCTACTTGGAGGTTGTGGCCTTGAGCCGTGGCTTTCGGAGCTAACGCGTTAAGTAGACCGCCTGGGGAGTACGGTCGCAAGATTAAAACTCAAATGAATTGACGGGGGCCCGCACAAGCGGTGGAGCATGTGGTTTAATTCGATGCAACGCGAAGAACCTTACCTACTCTTGACATCCAGAGAAGCCAGCGGAGACGCAGGTGTGCCTTCGGGAGCTCTGAGACAGGTGCTGCATGGCTGTCGTCAGCTCGTGTTGTGAAATGTTGGGTTAAGTCCCGCAACGAGCGCAACCCTTATCCTTGTTTGCCAGCGAGTAATGTCGGGAACTCCAGGGAGACTGCCGGTGATAAACCGGAGGAAGGTGGGGACGACGTCAAGTCATCATGGCCCTTACGAGTAGGGCTACACACGTGCTACAATGGCGCATACAGAGGGCAGCAAGCTAGCGATAGTGAGCGAATCCCAAAAAGTGCGTCGTAGTCCGGATTGGAGTCTGCAACTCGACTCCATGAAGTCGGAATCGCTAGTAATCGTGAATCAGAATGTCACGGTGAATACGTTCCCGGGCCTTGTACACACCGCCCGTCACACCATGGGAGTGGGCTGCAAAAGAAGTGGGTAGTTTAACCTTTCGGGGAGGACGCTCACCACTTTGTGGTTCATGACTGGGGTGAAGTCGTAACAAGGTAGCCCTAGGGGAACCTGGGGCTGGATCACCTCCTTATACGAAGATACTTACGATGAGTGTCCACACAGATTGATGGTTTAGATTTAGTTAAAGCCAGAGCTTTAATTAATAACGTAAGTTATTGATTAAAGCTTTTTGCTTTATGCTCTTTAACAATTTGGAAAGCTGACTGATTGATTACTTACGAGTAATTCAATCAAATTTAAAAGTTCTCAATGTTTATCTTTATGATAAACACAACAAACACATTCAAGTGTCTTGTATTCGAATCAATGTTTACATTGATTCACAATTGAGTCCGGCAAACAGTTATCAAGAATTAACCCTTCTTGATGACAACCAAAAACCTTGGTTAGTTGCCATACACTAAGACCCTTTCGGGTTGTATGGTTAAGTGACTAAGCGTACACGGTGGATGCCTTGGCAGTCAGAGGCGATGAAAGGCGTAATAACTTGCGATAAGCCCAGATTAGGTAGTAATAACCTTTTGAGTCTGGGATTCCTGAATGGGGAAACCCACTTACATAAGTAAGTATCCTGTTGTGAATACATAGCAACAGGAGGCAAACCGGGGGAACTGAAACATCTAAGTACCCCGAGGAAGAGAAATCAACCGAGATTCCGAAAGTAGCGGCGAGCGAAATTGGATTAGCCCTTAAGCTTTTAATGATGCAGGTGAAGAGTCTGGAAAGTCTCGCAATAAAGGGTGATAGCCCCGTAACCGACACATCATAATCAGTGAAAACGAGTAGGGCGGGACACGTGATATCCTGTCTGAATATGGGGGGACCATCCTCCAAGGCTAAATACTACTGACTGACCGATAGTGAACCAGTACCGTGAGGGAAAGGCGAAAAGAACCCCTGTGAGGGGAGTGAAATAGAACCTGAAACCGTGTACGTACAAGCAGTAGGAGCACCTTCGTGGTGTGACTGCGTACCTTTTGTATAATGGGTCAGCGACTTAATTTTAGTAGCAAGGTTAACCGTTTAGGGGAGCCGTAGGGAAACCGAGTCTTAACTGGGCGTACAGTTGCTAGGATTAGACCCGAAACCAGGTGATCTAGCCATGGGCAGGTTGAAGGTTGAGTAACATCAACTGGAGGACCGAACCGACTAATGTTGAAAAATTAGCGGATGACTTGTGGCTAGGGGTGAAAGGCCAATCAAACCTGGAGATAGCTGGTTCTCCCCGAAAGCTATTTAGGTAGCGCCTCGGACGAATACTACTGGGGGTAGAGCACTGTTAAGGCTAGGGGGTCATCCCGACTTACCAACCCTTTGCAAACTCCGAATACCAGTAAGTACTATCCGGGAGACACACGGCGGGTGCTAACGTCCGTCGTGGAGAGGGAAACAACCCAGACCGCCAGCTAAGGTCCCAAAGTATAGCTAAGTGGGAAACGATGTGGGAAGGCTCAGACAGCCAGGATGTTGGCTTAGAAGCAGCCATCATTTAAAGAAAGCGTAATAGCTCACTGGTCGAGTCGGCCTGCGCGGAAGATGTAACGGGGCTAAGCTATACACCGAAGCTGCGGCTACGTACCTTAGGGTATGTGGGGTAGGGGAGCGTTCTGTAAGCCGTTGAAGGTGGTCTGTAAGGGCTGCTGGAGGTATCAGAAGTGCGAATGCTGACATGAGTAACGATAAAGGGAGTGAAAAACTCCCTCGCCGGAAGACCAAGGGTTCCTGTCCAACGTTAATCGGGGCAGGGTAAGTCGACTCCTAAGGCGAGGCCGAAAGGCGTAGTCGATGGGAAACGGGTTAATATTCCCGTACTTCTTACAATTGCGATGGGGGGACGGAGAAGGCTAGGTGGGCCTGGCGACGGTTGTCCAGGTTCAAGTACGTAGGCGGAAAGTTTAGGTAAATCCGGACTTTCATTAACGCTGAGATACGATGTCGAGCTACTACGGTAGTGAAGTCATTGATGCCATGCTTCCAGGAAAAGCCTCTAAGCTTCAGATTGTAAGGAATCGTACCCCAAACCGACACAGGTGGTCGGGTAGAGAATACCAAGGCGCTTGAGAGAACTCGGGTGAAGGAACTAGGCAAAATGGTACCGTAACTTCGGGAGAAGGTACGCTCTTATCAGTGAAGTCCCTTGCGGATGGAGCAGACGAGAGTCGCAGATACCAGGTGGCTGCAACTGTTTATTAAAAACACAGCACTGTGCAAAATCGTAAGATGACGTATACGGTGTGACGCCTGCCCGGTGCCGGAAGGTTAATTGATGGGGTTAGACTTCGGTCGAAGCTCTTGATCGAAGCCCCGGTAAACGGCGGCCGTAACTATAACGGTCCTAAGGTAGCGAAATTCCTTGTCGGGTAAGTTCCGACCTGCACGAATGGCGTAATGATGGCCACGCTGTCTCCACCCGAGACTCAGTGAAATTGAAATCGCTGTGAAGATGCAGTGTACCCGCGGCTAGACGGAAAGACCCCGTGAACCTTTACTACAGCTTGGCACTGAACATTGAACCTACATGTGTAGGATAGGTGGGAGACTTTGAAACCGCGTCGCTAGATGTGGTGGAGTCGTCCTTGAAATACCACCCTTGTAGTTTTGATGTTCTAACGTTGGTCCCTGAATCGGGATTACGGACAGTGCCTGGTGGGTAGTTTGACTGGGGCGGTCTCCTCCCAAAGAGTAACGGAGGAGCACGAAGGTGGGCTAAACACGGTTGGACATCGTGTGGTTAGTGCAATGGCATAAGCCCGCTTGACTGCGAGAATGACAATTCGAGCAGGTGCGAAAGCAGGTCATAGTGATCCGGTGGTTCTGAATGGAAGGGCCATCGCTCAACGGATAAAAGGTACTCCGGGGATAACAGGCTGATACCGCCCAAGAGTTCATATCGACGGCGGTGTTTGGCACCTCGATGTCGGCTCATCACATCCTGGGGCTGAAGTCGGTCCCAAGGGTATGGCTGTTCGCCATTTAAAGTGGTACGCGAGCTGGGTTTAGAACGTCGTGAGACAGTTCGGTCCCTATCTGCCGTGGGCGTTGGAAAATTGAAAGGGGCTGCTCCTAGTACGAGAGGACCGGAGTGGACGAACCTCTGGTGTTCGGGTTGTCATGCCAATGGCATTGCCCGGTAGCTAAGTTCGGAATCGATAACCGCTGAAAGCATCTAAGCGGGAAGCGAGCCTTGAGATGAGTTTTCCCTGACGCTATAAGCGTCCTAAAGGGTTGTCGTAGACTACGACGTTGATAGGCAGGGTGTGTAAGTGCTGCGAGGCATTGAGCTAACCTGTACTAATTGCCCGTGAGGCTTAACCATACAACACCCAAGGGGTTTTGATGGACTCAAAGAAATACCAAACGCTTGAATGAGTTTGAAGAGAACGAAAAACAGCTTTCCGAATTTTAAAATTTGCTTGGCGACCATAGCATTGTGGACCCACCTGATTCCATGCCGAACTCAGAAGTGAAACACAATAGCGCCGATGGTAGTGTGGGGCTTCCCCATGTGAGAGTAGGACATCGCCAGGCTTTAATTTCGACTTTGTCTAGTTTCTAGACAAGTCACCATAGGGTTCTAAGTTTTCTTAGTATTTTATGTTGACTTTCAAAGTAGAAAGCGTATTATACGCGTCCTGCTTAAGTGCTAAGGCACTGAAAGCAAAGCTCTTTAACAATTTAAACCTATCAATCTGTGTGGGCACTCGTTGATGAATATCAAAACGTTATTACTTAGGTAATAGCAGTTACTTCGGTAACAAAATTGATTTCAATGAACTGAGTGACCAATACAAATAACTTCGGTTATTTGGCACAGTCAATTCATTATCATTCTGTTGGAATGGTAATAGCTTTAGAATTACATGTTCACGTTCCTTTTTCGAAAAGAGCGAATGAATATTAGTTTTGAAGTCAGTATTCGTTGAGTCACAAAGTCTTAAATTGAAGAGTTTGATCATGGCTCAGATTGAACGCTGGCGGCAGGCCTAACACATGCAAGTCGAGCGGAAACGACACTAACAATCCTTCGGGTGCGTTAATGGGCGTCGAGCGGCGGACGGGTGAGTAATGCCTAGGAAATTGCCTTGATGTGGGGGATAACCATTGGAAACGATGGCTAATACCGCATAATGCCTACGGGCCAAAGAGGGGGACCTTCGGGCCTCTCGCGTCAAGATATGCCTAGGTGGGATTAGCTAGTTGGTGAGGTAATGGCTCACCAAGGCGACGATCCCTAGCTGGTCTGAGAGGATGATCAGCCACACTGGAACTGAGACACGGTCCAGACTCCTACGGGAGGCAGCAGTGGGGAATATTGCACAATGGGCGAAAGCCTGATGCAGCCATGCCGCGTGTATGAAGAAGGCCTTCGGGTTGTAAAGTACTTTCAGTTGTGAGGAAGGGGGTAGCGTTAATAGCGCTATCTCTTGACGTTAGCAACAGAAGAAGCACCGGCTAACTCCGTGCCAGCAGCCGCGGTAATACGGAGGGTGCGAGCGTTAATCGGAATTACTGGGCGTAAAGCGCATGCAGGTGGTTCATTAAGTCAGATGTGAAAGCCCGGGGCTCAACCTCGGAACTGCATTTGAAACTGGTGAACTAGAGTACTGTAGAGGGGGGTAGAATTTCAGGTGTAGCGGTGAAATGCGTAGAGATCTGAAGGAATACCAGTGGCGAAGGCGGCCCCCTGGACAGATACTGACACTCAGATGCGAAAGCGTGGGGAGCAAACAGGATTAGATACCCTGGTAGTCCACGCCGTAAACGATGTCTACTTGGAGGTTGTGGCCTTGAGCCGTGGCTTTCGGAGCTAACGCGTTAAGTAGACCGCCTGGGGAGTACGGTCGCAAGATTAAAACTCAAATGAATTGACGGGGGCCCGCACAAGCGGTGGAGCATGTGGTTTAATTCGATGCAACGCGAAGAACCTTACCTACTCTTGACATCCAGAGAAGCCAGCGGAGACGCAGGTGTGCCTTCGGGAGCTCTGAGACAGGTGCTGCATGGCTGTCGTCAGCTCGTGTTGTGAAATGTTGGGTTAAGTCCCGCAACGAGCGCAACCCTTATCCTTGTTTGCCAGCGAGTAATGTCGGGAACTCCAGGGAGACTGCCGGTGATAAACCGGAGGAAGGTGGGGACGACGTCAAGTCATCATGGCCCTTACGAGTAGGGCTACACACGTGCTACAATGGCGCATACAGAGGGCAGCAAGCTAGCGATAGTGAGCGAATCCCAAAAAGTGCGTCGTAGTCCGGATTGGAGTCTGCAACTCGACTCCATGAAGTCGGAATCGCTAGTAATCGTGAATCAGAATGTCACGGTGAATACGTTCCCGGGCCTTGTACACACCGCCCGTCACACCATGGGAGTGGGCTGCAAAAGAAGTGGGTAGTTTAACCTTTCGGGGAGGACGCTCACCACTTTGTGGTTCATGACTGGGGTGAAGTCGTAACAAGGTAGCCCTAGGGGAACCTGGGGCTGGATCACCTCCTTATACGAAGATATTTACGATGAGTGTCCACACAGATTGATTAGGTTTAGAAAAGTTAAGAGACGATATTGGGTCTGTAGCTCAGCTGGTTAGAGCGCTCGCCTGATAAGCGGGAGGTCGGTGGTTCAAGTCCACTCAGACCCACCAATATCGACCTAGATGGGGCTATAGCTCAGCTGGGAGAGCGCCTGCCTTGCACGCAGGAGGTCTGCGGTTCGATCCCGCATAGCTCCACCATCTTTAAGGGTTTTTCCCTAAGAATCTTTAAAAATGGTTCATTTATGAATCAAGCTCTTTAACAATTTGGAAAGCTGACTGATTGATTACTTACGAGTAATTCAATCAAATTTAAAAGTTCTCAATGTTTATCTTTCATTAGATAAACACAACAAACACATTCAAGTGTCTTGTATTCGAATCAAACTTTAGTTTGATTCACAATTGAGTCCGGCAAACAGTCATCAAGAATTAACCCTTCTTGATGACAACCAAAAACCTTGGTTAGTTGCCATACACTAAGACCCTTTCGGGTTGTATGGTTAAGTGACTAAGCGTACACGGTGGATGCCTTGGCAGTCAGAGGCGATGAAAGGCGTAATAACTTGCGATAAGCCCAGATTAGGTAGTAATAACCTTTTGAGTCTGGGATTCCTGAATGGGGAAACCCACTTACATAAGTAAGTATCCTGTTGTGAATACATAGCAACAGGAGGCAAACCGGGGGAACTGAAACATCTAAGTACCCCGAGGAAGAGAAATCAACCGAGATTCCGAAAGTAGCGGCGAGCGAAATTGGATTAGCCCTTAAGCTTTTAATGATGCAGGTGAAGAGTCTGGAAAGTCTCGCAATAAAGGGTGATAGCCCCGTAACCGACACATCATAATCAGTGAAAACGAGTAGGGCGGGACACGTGATATCCTGTCTGAATATGGGGGGACCATCCTCCAAGGCTAAATACTACTGACTGACCGATAGTGAACCAGTACCGTGAGGGAAAGGCGAAAAGAACCCCTGTGAGGGGAGTGAAATAGAACCTGAAACCGTGTACGTACAAGCAGTAGGAGCACCTTCGTGGTGTGACTGCGTACCTTTTGTATAATGGGTCAGCGACTTAATTTTAGTAGCAAGGTTAACCGTTTAGGGGAGCCGTAGGGAAACCGAGTCTTAACTGGGCGTACAGTTGCTAGGATTAGACCCGAAACCAGGTGATCTAGCCATGGGCAGGTTGAAGGTTGAGTAACATCAACTGGAGGACCGAACCGACTAATGTTGAAAAATTAGCGGATGACTTGTGGCTAGGGGTGAAAGGCCAATCAAACCTGGAGATAGCTGGTTCTCCCCGAAAGCTATTTAGGTAGCGCCTCGGACGAATACTACTGGGGGTAGAGCACTGTTAAGGCTAGGGGGTCATCCCGACTTACCAACCCTTTGCAAACTCCGAATACCAGTAAGTACTATCCGGGAGACACACGGCGGGTGCTAACGTCCGTCGTGGAGAGGGAAACAACCCAGACCGCCAGCTAAGGTCCCAAAGTATAGCTAAGTGGGAAACGATGTGGGAAGGCTCAGACAGCCAGGATGTTGGCTTAGAAGCAGCCATCATTTAAAGAAAGCGTAATAGCTCACTGGTCGAGTCGGCCTGCGCGGAAGATGTAACGGGGCTAAGCTATACACCGAAGCTGCGGCTACGTACCTTAGGGTATGTGGGGTAGGGGAGCGTTCTGTAAGCCGTTGAAGGTGGTCTGTAAGGGCTGCTGGAGGTATCAGAAGTGCGAATGCTGACATGAGTAACGATAAAGGGAGTGAAAAACTCCCTCGCCGGAAGACCAAGGGTTCCTGTCCAACGTTAATCGGGGCAGGGTAAGTCGACTCCTAAGGCGAGGCCGAAAGGCGTAGTCGATGGGAAACGGGTTAATATTCCCGTACTTCTTACAATTGCGATGGGGGGACGGAGAAGGCTAGGTGGGCCTGGCGACGGTTGTCCAGGTTCAAGTACGTAGGCGGGTGGTTTAGGTAAATCCGGACCGCTACTAACGCTGAGATACGATGTCGAGCTACTACGGTAGTGAAGTCATTGATGCCATGCTTCCAGGAAAAGCCTCTAAGCTTCAGATTGTAAGGAATCGTACCCCAAACCGACACAGGTGGTCGGGTAGAGAATACCAAGGCGCTTGAGAGAACTCGGGTGAAGGAACTAGGCAAAATGGTACCGTAACTTCGGGAGAAGGTACGCTCTTATCAGTGAAGTCCCTTGCGGATGGAGCAGACGAGAGTCGCAGATACCAGGTGGCTGCAACTGTTTATTAAAAACACAGCACTGTGCAAAATCGTAAGATGACGTATACGGTGTGACGCCTGCCCGGTGCCGGAAGGTTAATTGATGGGGTTAGACTTCGGTCGAAGCTCTTGATCGAAGCCCCGGTAAACGGCGGCCGTAACTATAACGGTCCTAAGGTAGCGAAATTCCTTGTCGGGTAAGTTCCGACCTGCACGAATGGCGTAATGATGGCCACGCTGTCTCCACCCGAGACTCAGTGAAATTGAAATCGCTGTGAAGATGCAGTGTACCCGCGGCTAGACGGAAAGACCCCGTGAACCTTTACTACAGCTTGGCACTGAACATTGAACCTACATGTGTAGGATAGGTGGGAGACTTTGAAACCGCGTCGCTAGATGTGGTGGAGTCGTCCTTGAAATACCACCCTTGTAGTTTTGATGTTCTAACGTTGGTCCCTGAATCGGGATTACGGACAGTGCCTGGTGGGTAGTTTGACTGGGGCGGTCTCCTCCCAAAGAGTAACGGAGGAGCACGAAGGTGGGCTAAACACGGTTGGACATCGTGTGGTTAGTGCAATGGCATAAGCCCGCTTGACTGCGAGAATGACAATTCGAGCAGGTGCGAAAGCAGGTCATAGTGATCCGGTGGTTCTGAATGGAAGGGCCATCGCTCAACGGATAAAAGGTACTCCGGGGATAACAGGCTGATACCGCCCAAGAGTTCATATCGACGGCGGTGTTTGGCACCTCGATGTCGGCTCATCACATCCTGGGGCTGAAGTCGGTCCCAAGGGTATGGCTGTTCGCCATTTAAAGTGGTACGCGAGCTGGGTTTAGAACGTCGTGAGACAGTTCGGTCCCTATCTGCCGTGGGCGTTGGAAAATTGAAAGGGGCTGCTCCTAGTACGAGAGGACCGGAGTGGACGAACCTCTGGTGTTCGGGTTGTCATGCCAATGGCATTGCCCGGTAGCTAAGTTCGGAATCGATAACCGCTGAAAGCATCTAAGCGGGAAGCGAGCCTTGAGATGAGTTTTCCCTGACACTTTAAGTGTCCTAAAGGGTTGTCGTAGACTACGACGTTGATAGGCAGGGTGTGTAAGTGCTGCGAGGCATTGAGCTAACCTGTACTAATTGCCCGTGAGGCTTAACCATACAACACCCAAGGGGTTTTGATGGACTCAAAGAAATACCAAACGCTTGAATGGGTTTGAAGAGAACGAAAAACAGCTTTCCGAATTTTAAAATTTGCTTGGCGACCATAGCATTGTGGACCCACCTGATTCCATGCCGAACTCAGAAGTGAAACACAATAGCGCCGATGGTAGTGTGGGGCTTCCCCATGTGAGAGTAGGACATCGCCAGGCTTTAAATTTGAACACTTGTCAGCGACGACAAGTATTCCACTGCGGAGTGGTAGTTCAGTTGGTTAGAATACCGGCCTGTCACGCCGGGGGTCGCGGGTTCGAGTCCCGTCCACTCCGCCACTTATTAGAAAAGCCCTGCTAGAAATAGCAGGGCTTTTTTACATTTGAAGAAAAGTGTTTTGTCTCTCGAGGAGATCGTGCCAACAGGATTTCTCCTTGCTCGGTGGCCGCATTAAACGCTTTCGCTATTCTCGCTCGTATTAGAAAGCCTAGTCTGACGACTAGGCTTTCGTCGTTTCCGGTATAAGGGCGTCAATCCTTCTCTTATAATCTCTGTTGTCCGCTGATATTGGCTATGGTTCAATGATTAACCTTTCCAGAGAATTTTAGAGAGTTTTGCTTCCTACTAATTTGAGTTGGCAGGTAAAGATCCCTCGTTTTTAATGATAAGGCTTTGTTGGTTCTGGAATTCTTGCTCATCTCTTTTACTACAGAAGTGACTCAACAGGCAGCTACGGTAGCTACATTACCGGGTGTTAGCATTTTATAGTTGGAATATTGATAGCTATTTCATTGATAACTCAGCGTAATTTAAAGTGGGTTTCTATCGGCTGATAAATATTTTTAAACGCCTTCTCTTGAGGTGAGTTTCATTTCTCTTTAGCTTCAAGGTGCCAGTTTTCTCTGAGGTGGCTCTTGAATCAAATCTACGAGCTTGTTTATAAGAATTCTGAATTATGTACAGACACAATTAAAGTTGCTTGCCGTGTGTTTGGGATCCTTTATTTCGTGAAATCATAGTTTTATAAACTCGGTTTGCGAGGGGGAGCGAGTAAGGGGATAGATTTGGTTTAGAGGTATCTTTGACGTTATCTGGCGATAAGCTACAGATACAAAAAAGCCGATGCTGGGCATCGGCTTTTCATTTATAGAATTAGACTAGGCTGGCTGAACTAGAGCTAGCGCTTTACGAGAAACCTCGTGAGCCGCTTTCGTTAAGTTTTGCTTCTCTAGTGCGTCAGATAGGTATCCATAATCTGAAACATTTGAGCGAAGTGCTAGGGCTTTTTCGAAGTGGCCTTGTGCTTCTGCCCACTTCTGCTCTCTCAGGTAGAATTGAGCTAATGCACTATGTGCTTCGGCATTACCGCTGTCTTTACTGATAGCACGTTCTAGCATGACCACTACTGGGTGGTGATCGGCTAGATTAAGTTCTGGAAGCAACATGTAGAGCTCATTTGAACCACTCTTTGCAATATTCTCTTTGATCACTGTGAACGCTTCTGAGTCAGCTTTACGAGCGATCAGTTGTTTCACAAAGCATGATACAAGATGCGAGTTTTGTTTCTGCTTTCTTGAAAGCTTGTTCCAGTGGCTTATTAGGCCTTCACTGCCTTGCTGCTGTGCAACATCATGAAGTAAACCACATTGTGCTTTCTGTTCTAATTCACGTTGTTCATCAGTTGTTAGAAGCTTGTTCTTTACCAATTTAGGTGTCAGCTCTAGCAACGGTTCCCATAACTTAAGTTGCATGTAGGTGGCTTTTAATAGCCCAAGTACCGCGGTGTTATTAGGGTATGTGCCTTTTAAGGAAGAAAGCGTATTGAATGCCGCTTCGTAGTTCGACTCACTGATTTGCTGTTTTGCTTTAGTTAGCTCAACCGCTAGTAAAGAGTCGTCCTGTTGGCTAGCAAGCTCGATATACTTATCGCGCTCACTTGTATTGCCTTGTTCGTGAGCAGCTTGAGAAGCGACTAAATAACAAAGCAGGGGCATGTCATGATGATTAGCCCAACGAGTTACCTTCTTCTCAGCACCTTTCCAATCACCTTCAAGAAGCTTGATGATCCCTTCATTGGTATAACGGCGAGAGCGTTTTAGTTTACGAACGCTGAACCAGTTCCAAGTTGTCGAGCTTGCGTACATAAGTTTTTTAAATAGGTACTCTAAACCGAATAGAGCGGCTAGAAGTGCAATGACAAAAATAACCAGTGTTGTTACGCTCATCTCAATGGTCTTATTTGCTATTGAGATCAGCACATACCCTTGTTGACCTGAGAACTGGGTGCCGACAACTAACCCAGCACCTAATACGAGAAAAAGAAAAATCCAACGAATCATTATTTCTCCTCCGTGGTCATAACGGTGACTTCACGACGTAGTCGCTCACGTATCACATCGGATAACTCATTTTGAGACTCTAGTTTTACAGGGTATTTCACAGAGATGTTCTGTTCACTTAACTGTTTAATTGCTTTCTCAAATTCAATAACTGAGTTGCTATCTTGGTTTAGATACGCTTTTGACCACTCGCTAGCGGTATTAAGAGCCGTACTATAGACTTCACCTTGCTCTTTGTAGACTGCGCGAATTGCAGTTTCTAATTTACCTTTGATATTTTCACGTAGGTAGAAGTGTTGCTCAGGAGATAGTAGAGGGATAACTTCGCCATCACGACTACGGAAGGTGATGAAGTTTTCTGAGAAGTCTTTCATCGACGTCATCAGGTTGTTCTGCCAATCATTAATATCTTGTGATACCGCTTTTTTCTCAACAGCGGCAGCTTCTGGAAGAATAGCATTGGCAAGCGGCAGTGTATCGACTTGCTGTTGCAGACTTGTAATGCGTAGAACTAAGCCATCACGGTCGATCAGAGGAATAGTACGAAGCTTAGTAATGTCATTGGTCATTGATTGACGCAGTGATACTAAGCTCGGGTCATTTAATGCTGCGATACGTTGATCGGCACTTTCCATTAACTTGGTTGCACTTACGGCATCATGTTCTAGGAACAGTTTACGTCCTGCCAGTTTCACAAGGTAATCGGCTTCAGCAAGTAACCAGTCATTCGGGCGTCGACCTTTCACATCAGCCACCGCTAACTGCAGGCTTTGAATGCTCTTCTGCTGTTGAGACTGTACTACCTGAGTTTTCTCCACCGCGTGTGAAGCTTCTTGGATCGTCTCTTGTTTGATGGTTTGTAGATCTTTATTTACTGCTGCTTGGGTATTTTGAAGCTGTGCTTGAAGAGCAGCGATTTGAGCTGAGTATTCAGCGCTCTTTTGTTGCATTTGAAATGCGATACCACCACTGAAGATAATAGAAATAGCGATCGCAATAGCACCTAGTTTGACACCGCGTTTACCTTGTTTTTCTGCTTTCTCTATTTGCTCTTGATGTTCAGCTTGAGGCTGCTCATTTTTAGCGGTATCTGACGTAGAGGCATCAAGCTTCTGTTCAGGCTGTTTTGTCTCTGTAGAGTCAGCTTTTTCGCTTTCAACAACTACTGGCTGAGTGTCTTGTTTATTTTCAGGTTCAATATGCTCATTATTTTTTTTGCTTGTCATGCTTATTTCCTGTTTCTAGCTAGGGCCGGAGAGCAGCCAGTAATATTTGGTTCGTAGCACTGTGAGTATTGGTCACGTTCAAGAAGCCGAGTTGGTGTGCTCGTTCTACTATGCGCTGACTTGGGACAAATAGTTGTCTCGTTGAAAGCCAAGCCAAATACTCGTCAGGGGTAATTGAGCACAGATACTCCAATTGTTCCTGACTAGTGATGACAACTTTGGACGTTTTTTTGTTTATCCATGTTTGATAGGTATTGTGGTCGCTAATGGGAATATATTCTCTACGGTAGGTCTCACAATAAGAGACTTGTGCACCTCGATTGAGTAAAGAATCTCTAATGAGCTCACGCCCACCATTGCCACGTAGTATCAAAATGGACTTATTTTCTACGCCATTAAGTTCAGTAAGTTTAAGAAGGTGTTCACTATCACTAACTTGAGGGTAGTTTACTTTTTGTTTACAGACTTTGCTTAAAACGTGCGCAGTTTTTTGACCAACGCCAAGATAAAGCGGCGAAGTGGGCCAAATGGATGAGGTTTTTGAAAGGATACTTTGGGCTGCGGTCACAGCATGGTGACTGACTGCAATAATGATATCGCTGTTATTAAGCTGGGTGCTTAAATCCGATGAGTGTGGATTATCAACGATACGAATCAGCGGATGATGGATTGCTTGAATTCCTTCATCCGCTAGTTGTTGGCAAAGCGATTGTCCCTCTGAGCCAGGACGAGTTACCAACACTGTCATGATTAATCTTGGTCTGCGTAAAGCTTAGTTAAGATTTCTCTCGCACCGTCATCCAGCAGTTGATTAGCCAGAGTAACGCCAAGCGCTTCTGCATCCTCACGAGGGCCAGATATTTCGCCACGAACCATTTTAGAACCATCGGGTTCACCTACTAATGCACGCAGCCAGATGTTATCGCCATCTAACAGAGAGTAACTACCGATAGGCACCTGACAACCACCCTCTAGAGTTAGGTTCATCGCACGTTCGCAAAGTACACGATCGGCTGTGTCTTTGTGATTCAGCGGTTCAAGAAGCTTGATCAGACGTTCGTCATCTAGACGACACTCAATACCAACAGCACCTTGGCCGACAGCTGGTAGAGACTGTTCTGGTTCGATAAAGCTACGGATACGCTCCTCTAGCTCTAGACGCTTAAGGCCAGCAGCAGCCAGCACGATAGCATCGTATTGACCATCATCGAGTTTACCTAGACGAGTGCCCACGTTGCCGCGTAGTTCTTTGATGATTAAGTCAGGACGGTACTCAAGCAATTGACACTGACGACGCAGGCTACATGTACCTACAACAGCACCTTGTGGTAGTTCATCAATGTTGTTGTAAGTGTTTGATACGAATGCGTCACGAGGATCTTCGCGTTCACAAATCGTCACCAGACCTAGACCTTCAGGGAAGTCGACAGGTACATCTTTCATTGAGTGAACGGCTAGGTCAGCACGACCTTCTAGCATCGCGACTTCAAGTTCTTTAACGAACAGTCCTTTACCACCTACTTTAGCAAGCGGAGTGTCGAGGATGATGTCACCTTTGGTCACCATAGTTACCAACTCAACCTCTAAACCAGGGTGAGCAGCTTGCAGTGCATCCCTTACAAAGTATGCCTGCCAAAGGGCAAGAGGGCTTTTTCTGGTTGCGATACGGATTGGTGCTGAATTTGTCATGGTGTTTCCGATATAGGTTCTGTAATAGCCTAATCCTACCATTGTGAGGCAAAAATTCTTACTGTTTGATCATTCCATGCTTTGTTAGCTGAGCGATTTTCATAAGTTCACCAAAATAGTGTGATTGGTATCTCATTTGAAACATGGGCTATTATTAGAAATAGTCAATAAAGAGGACACTACGGCGCCGTGAGTTTAACTTTTTGTCATCAAGAAATTGGTCAGTATGGCAGCTTCCTTTACTTTACCAGTAAGGGTAAAAGTGTTAAATTGATCACGTTTTGTTGCTGCGTTCGTTCAGTAACTAAACAGAAGTGCATTTAATCTCAAACCAAGGACTTACCTTGCAGGCTTACACTCAGACACTGATTCAACGATTAGACAATCTAAATCAACAGCGCATTGATCGTGCGTTGGCATTGATGAATGTCCAAGGCCAACAAGTTTTTAACCTTATTCCAGCACTGTTTCATTTCAATCATCCAATGATACCCGGTTATTATGACCAACAAGTTCCTTTTGGAATTCATAGTTTCACGCTTAATGAATTCCAAAAGCAATTTGTCTCTGATACTGAACTAACGCTAGGTGGCAAGTTAACGGAATCTGCTGAACCAGCAATTCTTGGCCTGTACACCATGGGTAGTACGTCTTCTATTGGCCAAAGCACTTCAAGTGATCTTGATATCTGGGTTTGTGTATCACCAGATATGGACGGTGCATCTCGCGATAGCCTAACCAACAAATGTTTGCTGATTACTGACTGGGCTGAAACGTTAGGCGTTGAAGCTAACTTCTTTTTGATGGATGAACAGCGTTTCCGCTCGAACCATTCAGAAGAGATGACGGGTGATAATTGTGGTTCCTCACAACACTTGTTATTGCTTGATGAATTCTATCGCTCTGCGGTTCGCTTAGCGGGGCAGCGCCTGTTGTGGCAAATCATTCCGCCAGAAATGGAAGAGTGCTACGACGAGTATGTTCAAGGCTTGTGTCAGGATGGTTATCTTGATTGCTCGCAGTGGATCGATTTCGGCAAGCTGAATCGTATTCCCGCTGAAGAGTACTTTGGTTCAAACCTATGGCAACTTTATAAGAGTATTGACTCACCGTATAAATCGGTTTTGAAGGCGATCCTGTTAGAGGCCTATTCATGGGAATACCCAAACACCCAACTGCTAAGTATTGATACCAAGCGCCGCTTCTTTGCGGATGAACCTGATCTGTATGGCATGGATAGTTACTATCTGATGCTTGAGAAGGTGACTCGTTACCTCGAGCGTATCAATGACCACACTCGATTAGACTTGGTAAGGCGCTGTTTTTACCTCAAGACTCACGAGAAGTTGTCGCGAGAAGCGGGAATGGGATCGGTAGCATGGCGCCGCGAAGCCTTAACCGAGATGACTAAATCTTGGAATTGGGGACATGACACTATTGCTGAGCTCGACAACCGCCGTAATTGGAAGGTCGAGCAGGTTAAAGTGGTGCATCATGCGCTGCTTGATGCCTTGATGCTGAGTTATCGAAATCTGATTCAATTTGCTCGTCGTAACGACATTACTTCTGCCATTAGCCCACAAGATATTAGTATCTTGGCCCGTAAGCTTTATGCTGCGTTTGAAGTCTTACCTGGCAAAGTGACGCTACTGAACCCGCAAATCTCACCGGATCTCCATGAGTCAGACTTGAGCTTTATTGAAGTGCGTCAGGGCCAGTCCAACAAAGCGGGTTGGTACCTGTATAAACAACCGTTGGTTGCGCACCGTATTCTTGGTCAGCCTTCTCTTGAGCATCATGAGTACCTGAGCAAGTTGGTTGCTTGGTCGTTTTTTAATGGTTTAATTACAGAGTCGACGCGTTTGCACTCAGTGGTTCGTGACGCTCAAATTGATATCGATAAGTTCTATCAAATGGTCAGCGACCTGCGTAACACTTTCTCGCTGCGTAAGCGTCGTCCGAGCATGCAAGCTCTCGCAAGCCCCTGTGAAATCAGCCAGCTGGCGATGTTCATCAACTTTGAGAATGACCCGACTTCTGAGCTAAGCAGTCGTGAGCTGAAAGTAGACCTCAAGAATGCTGATATCTTCAGTTTTGGTGAGGAAGGTAAGAGCTTAGTTGGTAGTGTTGATCTGGTTTATCGTAATTCTTGGCATGAAGTTCGTACGCTTCACTTCCAAGGTGATACTGCGATGTTAGATGCTTTGAAAACGGTTCTTGGGAAAATGCATCAAGATGCCTTACCGCCGGAATCTGTGGATGTATTCTGCTATAGCAAGAATCTGCGTGGTGTGATGCGCAATATGGTGTACCAATTGCTTGCTGAATGTATCGACTTGCGTCTGAAGCCAATTGAACCTGAGAAGCGTCGTCGCTTTAAGGCTATTCGCTTAGCCAACAAAATGTTCGGTCTGTTCTTTGAACGTCGAGGTGTTTCGGTACAGATGTTGGAAAATTCGGTCGATTTCTACCGTAGTATCTCAAGTAATAAGTTGAAGGGTTCACCTTTATTGATGCTTGATAAAGAGCAAGAGTATCAACTACCAGAAGTGGTTGATGGTTTTGCTAGTGAGGGTTTAATCCAGTTCTTCTTCGAAGATACCGACAAAGGTTTCAATATCTATGTCTTGGATGAATCGAATCAGGTAGAGGCGTATCACCAATACAACGGTGAGAAAGATGAGATGATTGCTAGCGTGAACTCTTTTTATACTTCAGTAAAAGATGAGTCTAAGTTGTCATCGAAGTTGATTAATTTTAACTTACCTCAGTATTACCAAATCATTCATCCGGAAGAAGGCAATTCTTATGTTGTGCCTTATCGTAACGACTCTATTTTGTCTTCTCGGAGTTCGAAGATAGTCAATATCTAGGGCTAGTTTGAGTCGGTTGAAATTAAAAAAGGAGTGATTGATTCACTCCTTTTTAGTTTTGCTTACAAATGATTAGACCCAATCGATCTCTTCACCTGCATGCTTTACGCATTCTTCTTTAACCATCTCAAACAGCTCCATGCCCGTCTTTGAACATGTCCACTTGTCGTCAACTAGTTTGAAGTGAAAGCCACCAGATTTAGACGCTAACCAGATTTCTTTCATTGGTTCTTGGCGGTTGATGATAATTTGGCTGCGGTTCTCAAACTCCAGCGTCATCACGTTACCTGTCACTTCGTAATCAATATCTGCCTCTGATTCATCGATCGCTTCTTCGATGTTTTGCATCTGTATATCGACCAGTTGATGAAATTCAGTCTCGTTCATCCTTTCTATCCTATTGCTTTTCCTGAGTGTGGTGCGATTATAGGGGGCATTGAGTTAATAATCACGATATGCAAAATGAAAAAATTAATTACTGCTCTATTTATGTTGTCCGTTATTGGACTTTCTGGTTGTGGTCAAACGGGTCCTTTGTACGATCCTGATGAAGTTCAACAGACTGAACAATCACAATAAGTGAAAACACGCAGAAATCGTTATTTATAAGGGATAAGAACTTTGGATTACTTCAACTATCAGGAAGATGGCCAGCTTTGGGCTGAGGACGTCGCACTTTCACAACTTGCAGAACAATATGGTACACCGCTGTATGTATATTCTCGTGCAACATTAGAACGTCACTGGAACGCATTTGACTCATCGGTTGGTGAGCATCCGCATCTAGTGTGTTACGCCGTTAAAGCTAACTCAAACCTTGGTGTATTGAATACCTTAGCGCGTTTGGGGTCTGGCTTTGATATCGTTTCTGGTGGTGAGCTAGAGCGTGTTGTGGCTGCAGGTGGCGATCCGGCAAAAGTTGTATTCTCTGGTGTCGGCAAAACAGCCGCTGAAATGAAACGCGCGCTTGAGTTAAACATTAAGTGTTTCAACGTAGAGTCTGAGCCAGAACTAGAGCGACTGAATAAAGTAGCTGGTGAGCTTGGTGTTAAGGCGCCGATTTCACTGCGTATCAACCCAGATGTTGATGCTAACACTCACCCTTATATATCGACTGGTCTGCGTGATAACAAATTTGGTATTGCCTTCGATCGTGCACCTGCCGTTTATGCCTTTGCACAAACACTCGAGAATCTGTCTATTCATGGTATTGATTGTCATATTGGCTCTCAGCTAACAGACATCGAACCTTTTATTGATGCGACTGACCGCTTGCTTGCTTTGATCGACCAACTACGTGCTGATGGTATCACCATCAAACACCTTGATGTTGGTGGCGGCTTAGGTGTGGTTTATCGTGATGAATTACCACCACAGCCTTCTGACTACGCAAAAGCCTTATTGGCTCGCCTAGAGAATCATTCTGATCTAGAGCTGATTTTCGAGCCTGGAAGAGCGATTGCTGCTAACGCTGGTGTATTATTAACGAAAGTCGAGTTCCTCAAGCCAACAGAGCATAAGAACTTTGCCATCATCGATGCAGCGATGAACGACCTAATGCGCCCGGCACTTTACCAAGCTTGGCAGGATATTGTTCCTGTGAGCCCTCGTCAGGGTGAAGCCGTGACTTACGATTTGGTTGGCCCAATCTGTGAGACAGGGGATTTCCTAGGTAAAGATCGTGACCTTGTTCTTGAAGAAGGTGATCTGTTAGCGGTTCGTTCTGCGGGGGCTTATGGCTTCGCGATGTCATCTAACTACAACACTCGTTCGCGTGCGGCTGAAGTGATGGTGGATGGCGATAAAACTCATTTGGTTCGTCAGCGTGAAGAGCTTACGAGTCTGTGGGAACTTGAAAACATTCTTCCGGAGTAATTTTAAGCGTTATGCACTTCCACTTTTCTAAAATGCATGGTTTGGGCAATGATTTCATGGTCGTGGACTGCATTACTCAAAATATTTTCTTTTCTCCAGATTTGATCCGTCGTTTGGCGGATCGTCACACTGGCGTGGGCTTTGATCAGCTACTTGTAGTCGAGGCTCCCTATGATCCAGAAACTGACTTCCATTACCGCATATTCAATGCGGATGGCAGTGAAGTGGAGCAGTGTGGCAATGGCGCTCGTTGTTTTGCACGATTCGTTCGCATGAAAGGCTTAACGAATAAGTACAGCATCAACGTCAGCACCAAGAAAGGTAAAATGGTTCTCAAGATTGAAGAGAATGACCTGATTACGGTGAACATGGGCATTCCTGAGTTCGAACCGGGCAAGATTCCATTCAAGGCGAAGCAACCAGAGAAGACGTATATCCTAAGAACGGATGTACACACCTTGTTCTGCGGTGCGGTAAGCATGGGTAACCCACATGTGGTTACTGTGGTGGATGATGTCGACACGGCCGATGTGGATACCTTAGGCCCGTTACTTGAATCACACGAACGTTTCCCTGAGCGTGTTAATGCTGGCTTTATGCAGGTCGTTAACCGTGAAGAAGTTCGCTTGCGTGTTTACGAGCGCGGTGCGGGTGAAACTCAGGCGTGTGGCAGCGGTGCGTGTGGCGCAGTTGCCGTTGGCATTAATCAAGGCTTACTGGCTGAGAATGTGAAAGTTCGCCTACCTGGTGGTGACTTACACATTAGCTGGCAAGGTCCGGGTAAACCTTTGTTTATGACTGGCCCTGCAACGCATGTGTTTGATGGTCAACTTTCTTGCTAATAACGACCCAAAATAAATAGATTCATAAAAATAAAGGATAGGTTTTGTCTTACGTTGAAGCCGACGCACTCACCGCAGAAGTGGTCGCGGAATATTTACGTGATAACCCAGATTTTTTCCAAGACCGAAAAGATTTGGTTGATCGCCTTGCTATCAATAATGTTGAGCAGGGCGCTGTTTCTCTGGTTGAAGTTCAGCTTAAACGCCAGCGTCATCGAATCGAAGAGCTCGAAGAAGAGATCACAGGATTGATGTCATTGGCAGCAAATAACGATAAAACCTTCTATGAGTTTATGGATCTGCAAGCGCAGGTGCTGAAATGCAGT
The DNA here is from genome assembly GCF_024347515.1 of Vibrio gigantis. NCBI lineage: Bacteria > Pseudomonadati > Pseudomonadota > Gammaproteobacteria > Vibrionales > Vibrionaceae > Vibrio > Vibrio gigantis. Next base: position 3,452,635 of record NZ_AP025492.1, on the reverse strand, counting down.
GATTTCATGCAGGTGATAAAAGCCGTTGAACAAAAAGCGTTAGATCTTGGGCTTAAGGCTCATGTTCGAGTTCTTTCACAATCGGGTTTTTATCAGCTGAGTGCTGAGGGTTACTCTAAGTTTTCACTTAACCATTTTAATGGCAAAGATGCTTATCTTGGGCGCTTGAGAAAAGCCGACAGACATGATTTGTTTGGTGATTTTCCAGTTCCAGAGCTAGGCTCTTATGTAGTACTTCCGCTTGCTAAGCAGTCTCCATTGGGCTTGCTCGCCTTTTCTAGCGAAGATGGCGGTCATTTCCAACCCCATATGGATACGCTCTTTTTACGCCATTTAGCGCTTGTTGTTGCTCATTTGGCGGACACCTTACCTTGGCAGATAAATAATGAGCCTAGAGCCCAAAAGACCTCTTCCTAACAGTCTTCAAAAGCCACTTTCTCGCTTCTATGAATATCTCAGAAGCGAGAAGGGACTCAGCCTACACACCCAACGTAATTACAAACAACAACTTGAAACCATGGCCGGTCATTTAGTCACTCTAGGGCTAAAGGATTGGGGGCAAGTTGATGCGGCGTGGGTACGACAACTTGCCAGTAAAGGCATGCGTGAGGGAATGAAGGCGAGTAGCATTGCAACCCGCTTATCTTCACTACGCAGCTTCTTTGATTTTCTTGTGTTGCGTGGCGAAATGACCGCTAACCCTGCTAAAGGTGTCTCTGCACCTCGCAAACAACGTCCTTTGCCTAAAAACCTCGATGTTGATGAAGTGGGTCAACTGCTTGATGTGAATGAGGACGACCCACTGTCGATTCGTGACCGGGCGATGATGGAAGTGATGTATGGTGCTGGATTACGACTAGCAGAACTGGTCGGTATCAATCTTAAAGATGTGCTAGGTCGACAAGGCGAAATCCGAGTGATTGGTAAAGGCGACAAAGAACGCAAAGCGCCTTTTTCTGGTTTAGCTAAGGAGTGGGTCGATAAATGGCTTAAAGTTCGTGGTGAATTGGCTTCACCGGGTGAAACCGCGTTGTTTGTCTCTAAGCTCGGGACTCGTATCTCTCATCGTAGCGTGCAAAAGCGCATGGAAGAGTGGGGCAAGAAGCAATCAGTCGCGAGCCATATCAGCCCACATAAACTGCGTCACTCCTTTGCAACGCATGTGCTAGAGTCGAGTCAAAACCTTCGTGCAGTTCAAGAGTTGCTTGGGCATGAAAACATCTCGACTACGCAAGTGTATACTCACTTAGATTTCCAACACTTAGCACAAGCTTATGATCAGGCCCACCCGAGAGCTCGTAAGAAGAATAAAGATTAGATTTAAGGTTTTACTATGCGAATTTATCGAGGCTTAAAGCCGATCAAAGCCATGACCTTTGACTTGGATGACACCTTGTACGACAACTGGCCTGTGATCATGAAGGTTGAGAAAGAGATGGCGCAGTGGCTTTATCAAAAGCATCCTGTGTCGGCTTCTTTATCACTCGAAGAGTGGCAGGGCATCAAGCAGCAGGTCGCATCTGATAATCCAATGCTAAAGCACGATGTCACCGTGTGGCGTGAGACTCAGATAAAGGTCGGTTTACTGCAGTTGGGTTATTCACAGCAGCAAGCAGAGCAGGCGGCTCGTGAAGGTATCGAACATGCCTTATGGCTGCGCAATCAAGTCGACGTTCCTCAAGAAACACATCGAGTGATGGCAGAGCTTAGCCAGCGCATTCCTCTCGTTGCGATTACCAATGGCAATGTTGACCCACATAAAATAGGCTTAGGGCAGTACTTTCAGTTAATTCTTAAAGCCGGTCCTGATGGCAGAGCTAAACCTTACCCAGATATGTTTGAAAAAGCTCAGCAACACCTAGATTGCGACGCTGAGAATATTCTTCATGTTGGTGACCACCTCAAAACGGATGTCTATGGAGCCAAGCAAAATGGCTTCCAAGCGTGCTGGTTTAATGACATTGGTTCCAATTTATACCTCTCCTCGAAGGCGAGTGTGCTCCCTGATGTTGAAATAGACCAACTTAGTGATCTTATGCGACTAATTTAATGGCTCGGTAAGCTTATTGTGTCGCATTTATGATATTGAATTGTTACATTGGTCGCCTATAAAAGCCTGTTTAGGCTAGGATAATTGGCGACTACTTTTTATCGATTCATTTCAGTCATAGCAGTGGTTGCAGGTTGTTACTTCACTCGATTTTGAACAAGGGTTGGCATGCAGACATTTACATTTCTCGCGAATACTGAGGCGTTATTTAGATCTCAATTTGATCAGCGAGAATGGTGTAACAGCAAACAATACCTTATTCAAATCTTCTCTGCTCAATCTTCAGATCTTGCTCGTCAAATCGCGGGTGTTGCCCTCGACCGTTTAAACAATGCGACGCTGATCGGTCAGAGTGCTCGTCATGTTATCTGTGATAATTGCCTTGAAAGCGCATGTACCTTAGTCATCATCAGTGAGTTCAACGAAACCCATTTAACCTCTGCGATTCAGCTTTTTTCTGGAAATCCCAATCAAGACAGCCAAGATTTAGCTTTTCAATTAGGCCTTACAGAGAGCACCAAAACGGTCATCAGTTTGTGCGATCAGGTTGAAGGACGTGATTACCCTATCTATAGCGCTTTTGAGAATTTGCCTTATGCACTGCCGATTGCTGGTGGACTGTGTCATGAGAATGAATTTGGTCGTTGGGTTATGCATAACGATCAAACCTACCAGCACGCCTGTGTTGCGGTGGCTCTGACCAACCCAAGATTGAAGGTTTGGTCGGATGCGTACTCTGAGTGGAACCCAATTGGGATGAAGCTACGAGTAACACATGCAGTCGGAAACCGCTTATATGCGTTGAATGACAAGCCCGCTATAGAGGTGTTCAAACATTACCTTGCGGATGGTAAAGACCTTCCCTTTAGTCAGCTGATGAGCTTTCCGCTTTATCGAGAGCTTGGCAGAAAGAAGGGTATTTCGACGCCTTTACGTATTAATGATGACGGCAGTATCGAGTTTGATAGCCCTTGGCATGTCGGTGAAGAGGCTCAGTTTTGTTATAACCATCCCTCTTTGAGCGCTGAAAAGGTGCGTCACGGTGCCGAGATGCTTGCCATGCATCAGCCTGAATCGGTGATCATCTATAACTGTGTATCTCGACTTGAGTTTATCGATAGTAAACTTGAGCTCAAGCCATTTGAAGGGATAGTGAATACATGCGGTGCTTACTGCATGGGTGAGCTACACCGCAATGAAGGCCGCCAAGAAATACTGCACCATAGCCTGACTTATATCGCCATGCGCGAGTCTGACGAGATTAAAGAGTTTCGTTGTGAAGATTTTCAGTGTGCCTCAACAGTATCGCCATTGCTTAACCTTGTCAGAAATTCAGTTGCTGATCTCGACAGTATGAATACTCAGATGGAGACAAAACTCCATCAACAAGCGCGTCGCTTAACCGAAAGCTACCGCATTGACTCGCGTACCGGCTTGCCGAACCGTATCGTATTGAAGGAGCGTCTCAATACGATTCTTTTTAGTGAACATTTACTGACTTTAAAGCTGACTAATTTCCATCAAGTTAACGAGAAGTATGGCTATCAAGTGGGCGATCAGTTATTGCTTGATCTGTCTAATCATTTTATCGAGCGGTTGCAGCTTCGTGTCGTGAAAGAGCCTCGTGTGAAAGTCGAATTATTCAGTATTGGTGTCGGAGAGTGGGCGATTATTTTTAACGCCAGTGTTGGTAGCGCGAAAATAAAAGAAGGGTTCGTTGAGTTCGCAGATGACATCGAACATATTAATTTTGAGCCGTACGGTTTGGCTGATATTGATTACCTGTCAGTTTCTCTGTGTGGCGGTTTTGCCAGTCGTTGCGACTTCTTAACCGACAGTGGTGACGAGATCTTATTGAAAGCGATCGAAGCTCGACGCTATGGGGTGCGTAACAATACCCATATCACCAATGCAAAAGACATTCAGGTGAGCGAAGAGGACCGCAAAGAGCAACTCGGTTGGTTGAGCTGTGTGAGTCGTGCGATTTTAGATCAGAACATCATCACCTACTCACAGCCGATTGTGGAATCGGGTACGCATGAAATGATTGGCCAAGAGTGCTTGGTCAGAATCATGGAGTCGGACGGCACCATTGTACCACCAGGAAAGTTCTTACCTATCATTGCTGATACCCATCTCTACACGCGCCTTAGTCGCCACATGATTAAGAGCACAATCGGCTACATGGCGGATAAACAGAGTTCGTTTTCTATTAATCTATCGCCACAAGACTTGCTGAGCGATAAGACGCTTGAGGTTCTTGAGACTGCGATCAGTGGTATGAACGACCCTACGCGACTTGGCCTAGAAGTTTTGGAGTCAGAACAGATTAAAGATTATGGCCGCATGATTGAGGTGTGTGACCATTTTCGATCGCTTGGAGCGAGAATTATTGTTGATGATTTTGGCTCTGGTTATTCCAATATCGATGAAATCATCAAGCTTGAGCCGCAGATCATTAAGCTCGACGGGAGCTTGATTCGTAATATCGATAAAGACCAAAAACAAAGAAATATCGCCTCTCAGTTGGTTCGCTTATGCCAAGTGTTCAATGCCAAAACGGTCGCTGAATTTGTCCACAACCAACAAGTTTGTGAGATAGCAGAGCAAATGGGTGTCGATTATCTGCAGGGTTACTACTTTGGTGAGCCTAAGCGACTGTTTTAGCTGTTAAAGCTATCAGTATTCTAAAGCTACTGGATACAAAAGTGCTCAGCCGCCATTAATGACCGCTTTTTGGTGGAATGAGTGATGTCTAACTAACCTCACATTATTCATAAGACGATCGTAAATATTCCGTGCAAGCCTTATCTATAATAAGCACAATAACAAATCATTAACGCAACGATTAATGTGAATATGCAGTCGACCTCTCTCCTGATACAAGACATAGAACAAACCCAACGTGAATTGGAAAAGATAGATTTTCATCAACAGGAAAAGCTACTGATTCAGGTGTTTTCGTCTTTCGAGAAAGGTGCGGTTTTGGCTGCCTGCCAAGTGATTCAATCGACTTTCCCTAATGCCAAACTGATTGGTTGTAGTGCTAACCACTACATCAGCCAAGGTGTTATTCTCCATCAAGGTCTCTACCTCATTGTCACTCGCTTTGATGCGACGTCTTACACCTGTGGCGTTGTGGAATACAGCGAACAACCACAAGCTGACAGCCAAGCGATGTGGCAGCAGCTTGAATGTCACGAGAGTACTCAAAGCATCATCTGCTTTGCTGATCGCCTGCAGATAAATGACCGAGCACTGTTTGCCGCATTTGAGCAATCGAGATATTCATTGCCTATCTGTGGCGGCGCATCGACCATCACAAATAATGGCCGGTGGGTGATGCTTGATGGTATCTGCTATGAAAATGCTTATGTGATGTTGGCGCTGCACAGTGTTGAGCTTGCAATCACAAAGGGTTACTACACGGAATGGAACCCTATCGGGCGAACTTTCCGAGTGACTGGTGCTCAAGATAATCGGTTAGTTGAGTTAGATGGTATGCCCGTTCGTGAACTCTATAATCGTTATCTCGCTGATGGGCTCGAAGTACCTTTCGAGCAATTGCATAATTTCCCTTTGATGGTTGGTGACCCGAAAGCGCAAAACATTCATTTACCGCTCAAGATAACGGACTGTGGAGAAATAGAGTTCAGCGGTCAGTTCCAAGTAGGTGACGAGGTTCGGTTTTGTTATGACCACCCTTCATTGACCTTGGAGCAAGTCCGACTAGGCGTTCAACAGATTGCCTTTCATAAGCCGGAACAGTTCTTCATCTATAACTGCACCTCTCGTATTGACTTTATTGATGGCAACCAAGAAGTAGAGGCTTTCCAAACATTGGCGGACACCTATGGAGCGTACTGTATGGGAGAGCTCTATCAAGAGAATGGCCAACAACGTATCTTGCACCATAGCCTCACTTACCTCGCATTGAGAGAAGGCGAGGGGAAGGTTGCATTGCCATTAGAGACACAACCCGCGACCAACATATCCCCTCTGTTTTCATTGATCCGAAATGCACTGCTTGATGTTGATGATATGAACAACAGCATGGCGAGTAAGATTCAGCAGCAAGCCACCGCATTGACGGCGAGCTACCGAATTGATCATCGAACTGGTTTACCCAATCGAAGTGTGTTGCGTGAGAAGCTATCTAAAATGAGCGGTAATAGCCACTTGTTAGCTTTGAAGGTAACGACCTTTGGTCAGATTAATGAGAAGTATGGCTATCGGGTGGGTGATAAGCTTCTGTATGATTTAAGTGAGTACTTTCAAAAGGCTCTGTGGCGGTTCTTTGACGAGGGATGCCAGCTCTACAGTATCGGTATTGGAGAGTGGGCGGTAGTGTTTGATAGCTGGTCGAGCCAAGAACATATTCATCAGCGATTCTCGGAATTTTCCGATCAAACTGAGCATGTCAATTTCGAGCCTACTGGCTTACCTGACATTGATTACCTGTCGGTGTCTATCTGCGCGGGTATTGCCAGCCGTCGAGATTTCCCTACGACCTCGATAGATGACTTATTGTTGAAGGCGATTGATGCGAGGCGTAGCGCCGTCAGCCAGAACAAACACTTGGTGAGTGCCAAGACGCTCATTCAATTGGAGAAGCACCGCCAAGAGCAGCTCGGCTGGCTGTCGTGTGTTAGCCGTGCCGTACTCAATCAGAATATTGTGGCGTGTTCTCAACCTATTGTTTCGGCGCATAGTCATCAGGTAGAGAGCTACGAATGCTTGGTTCGAATTGAAGAGGATGGTCAGTTGATTGCGCCAGGTAAGTTCCTGCCAATTATTGAAGGAACACATCTCTATACACGCCTGAGTCGTCAGATGATAACGCGCACTTTTGATTTTATGAGTCAGCGAACCGATTCGTTCTCAATTAATTTGGCACCACAAGATTTCAGTAATGAGAAAACCATTCTTCATCTTGAGCAAGCCATCAAAAAAATCAGTCACCCACAACGTATTGGCTTAGAGGTGTTGGAAACGGAACAAATTCAAGATTACGGTCGCTTGATTGAGGTGTGCAATCACTTCCGCGATCTGGGTGTGAATATTATTGTCGATGACTTTGGTTCGGGCTATTCGAATATTGATGAGATATTGAAGTTAGAGCCACAGGTGATAAAGCTTGATGGCAGTTTGATTCGCAATATCGATAAAGATAAAAAGCAACGTAAGATCGCTCAGCAGCTGGTAAGCTTATGTCAGATTCTGAATGCTAAGACAGTGGCTGAGTTTGTTCATAACGAGCAGGTGTGTCGCATTGCTGAGGATATGGGGGTGGACTACCTACAAGGGTATTACTTTGGTAAACCTCAGCGTCTGTTCTGATAGGGCGAGTTATATGGCGAAGTGTTTTCGAAGAAACTAAATGCCTTTTAGTGGGTCAGTGGAGTGGACGTTTCACGTGAAACACCAATTGGTTCAATAGATTAAAGTTAGATTGAAAAGGGTGAGCTTATGGCTCACCCTTTTTGTTTTCGGTATATATTGATTATCTTCCCGCGCTCTTACTTGGTCTATTTGAGAGCGTGCCCACACTTATCGGCGTGGAAGACTTTTAGATAATGTTGGTAGTAGTCATCAATGAGTTTGGCAGGTTCAACCTCACCTAAAGACTTGAGTAACTCGATGCCTACTTCACAAGTACACAAGTGGCCGCTGTCTTGATTTCGGCGCAAGGTGTATGAAGATTCACAGGTTATGTCGAGGTGAACTTGTGGAACGGCTTGTAACCACGAGCTTTTGTTAAGCATCTTCTTCGCTTCTTGCCATGTGCCATCTAAGATAATGAATAGTGGTTTTCGACTCTGGGCTTTGGTTGTCACAGCTTGCTGACACTCGATGCTTTTATCACTTGGGAACAACAGAAAAGGTTGTCGTGTTTCATCTTCAAGCAGTGCAATTAGCTCTGCTGGTGGTGTTTTCCTTTGCCATACAACGGGCTGACACTGTTGAAGGGATTTCTGAAGCAGCTTTCCGGTATTGGTATCGCGCGACAGTTCATTCTCATGAGTGAGCAGTACTAGATCTATTCGGCTTTCAACACTCGGTATCAGATGACAAATACATTGGTGAGTGAAGCCACAACCAGGGCAAGCTTGTTGGTTACTCATGTTTACAGCTTCACTCCACTTTGTGCGGGTGAGATACCATCAGCAAACAAAACAACATCGCTGATATCAGCATCATCTGCAACCGGAGCGACACTTGGATTTAGTGGGTAGCTGACACCAGAGTATGACAGTGTGTGCTTTGCCGGTGTTGCACCACCGCCGCTAACATTGAAGATCAGATCCTGCCAGCCGTGGTTTTGCAATTTACCTAAGCGTATGTCGCCCTTAACCAGTGTCACTCGGCTATTGAAGCGCCATGTGTCTTGGTGGTTCTCGAAAATCAGCAGTGTGCAACCACCTGAGCCACACCAATCGAGCTGAGCAAACAGCTCTTCTTTACCGTCACCGTTGAGGTCGTAAGTTAGCCAGCGGTATTTGGTATCATCAGGCGAGCTGTTGTTGATCTTAAAATACTCGCGGATCGCTTGGTCTACTTTTGGATCAAGTTGATCACTGGAGTTTACCTGCTTTGCGGTTAGATCAACATCCGTCGTAGTGTTTAGTTGTGCTTGCGAACTTTTAGCTTCGAATAACACCAGGCCGCCATTGGCAATCGGATAGACAACGTTGCCGACTTTCTCTTTTTCAGCGACCAGCTTACCGTTATCAAGTGTGAAGATGCGCTCGGAGATCAGGTATTGCTGCTGGTGGCGAGTCATTACTACTTGGACCTGATTTTGGTTGAGTTGCTGCCAGAAGCCTTGTTCAACAATAGAAGGATCGCCATTGCTATACGAATAAGTGGTGATTGCGCTGTGGTCATCATTGAGCTCTAGGTTGATAGAGAACCCAGAATTTTGCGTTGAGCTCGCGAAGTAGAGTCCGCTCCAGTCCAGCGTAGGATCTTGGTTAGAGACAGTGGCACAGCCGCTGTACTTGCTGTCATTAAGGTTGAGTTTCGCCTCCCAACCATAGATAGAGTCGCTCATGCCATCGCTACAACTCTCTTTCTTAAGGTTTAGCTCGCCTTGGGTTGATTGACCTTCTAGTTGGTAATCACGACTGCTTGGTGTGGTGCGGCTTGATTCGATGTTGAGAGCCTGAGGCGCTTCTCCCATCTTGGTGTAGGTCAGTTGGTCTTTATCAAAGGTCGCCGACCAGAATGGTTCATTGCCGAACACACGAGTAGAGCGCAAGGGCTGGTCACAACGGTCAGGGTTCTCTGCAGTGAGGATATTGACTTGATCAACCACGAAACGTGCCGTGAAATCAGCGTTGTAGCCGGTTTGGCTAGGCACTGTAAGGTGGCCAATCAGTTCGCCATACAGAGCTTGATAAGGTCTGGCTGCTAGCCCTTGTGCTTCTAGCGCTAGCTCAGGGGACATATCTAACCAGTATTGTTGTTGGCTACCACAAGGGGTAAACGTGCGGCTTTCATGGCCTACCACAACTTGACCGCGCATGATGAAGGTTTGCGGTTGAATGCTCAGGGGTTCATCTAAGGTTGCTGGTGGAACTTCAGGTTGTTGCGGTGTTTCTGGAGCGGTTACACAGCCTTGTAGCGCGAATGCGGCTAGCCATGTCACTGGGTTTTTCATTACCTTCATGTTATATCTTCCTCGGAGCAACCGTTAATTGGATTTATTATGGCATATTGGTTATTTAAAACAGAACCCGACACTTTTTCTATTCAGACGCTGAGAGTACAAAAAACCTCTTGTTGGGAGGGAGTTCGTAACTATCAAGCTCGAAACATGATGCGTGATGAGGTCAAGCTTGGCGACCTAGTGATGATATACCACTCATCATGTAAAAAAGTGGGCGTAGCGGGGATCGCAAAAGTAACCAGAGAAGCCTACCCAGATCATTTTCAATTCGATCCTGAGAGTGATTACTACGATCCTAAATCTTCACCTGATAACCCTCGCTGGATTATGGTGGATGTCGAGTTTGTACGAGTGACTGAGCGCTTGATTCCCTTAGCAACATTGAAAGCTATGCCAGAGCTATCAGAAATGCCATTGGTGAAGCGTGGTAATCGCTTATCCATCATGCCTGTTACTGAGCAGGAGTGGCAGGCCATCTTAAGTAAAGAAGTACTCGGTTCTCGCTAACCTTAGAGGAAGCTTTTAGCGTAAGGTTCAAAAAAGGCAGCCATTGGCTGCCTTTATGTTTTATTGGGACTGCTTAGAGTAGGTGTTTTTCTAAGTAGTGAGCAACGGCATCATCTGCATTGCTGCCAATTACTTCATTGTCTGGCAGAGCTTTCATCACTTTCTCATGTGATGTGCCCATGATTAGCCCTTTACCTGCCATAGCTAGCATCTCAGCGTCATTCATACCATCACCAAAAGCAACACAGTTATCCAGCGTTAGGTTCAGAGATTTCGCAACAGCGTCTAAGGCATAGCCTTTAGATACTTCTGCGGCCATTACTTCTAAACACCAAGGAGTTGAAAAAGCGATGTTCAACTTGTCGCCAAAAGCATCTCTTAACTTTTGTTCAAACGTGACGAGATATTCATGATCTTGCTCTGGATGTGTGAAGAAGACTTTCGCAATGCCTTTATTTGGAGCGTTGTCAGCTTCAAAGCGCTTGTAGCTAAAGCCAGATTCGCTGTGGAATTTAGCCAACATTTCATCTTCACGGTCTAGTAGCCAATCTTCATTTTGGTACATGTGGATGAAGATATTTGGATCTTGGCGAACAATATCAATAACCGGTTGAACGAGTTCCTGAGGCACGTTCTGGCTATACATCAGCTGATCGTTCTGGTCATGCACACGTGCACCGTTTGAAGTGATCATGTACGCCGGAATGCCCGCAATCTGACGAATACCCGCCACATCGACGTGGTGACGACCCGTAGCGAAGATGAAGGTATAACCTTGGTCGTGTAATTTCTTAAGCGTTAGCTTGGTAAAGTCGCTTAGCTGATGGTTGGGAGCCAAAAGCGTACCATCTAAATCAGAAGCAACAATTTTCACGGAATCTTTTAGTGCAGGAATACTCATTTAACCCTCATTGCAAAATACTTAACCAATATTGACGCTAGTCAGCGCTATAGTCGTGTTAACTACAATATCTCTAAGCAGAAATTGTATGCCAAATTCATGCAAGAAAAGAGGGCAAAGCTCACTTACTTTTCTTCCTCTTTAGTGCTTATCTTGTTGCTAGGTTGCTTGCTTCACGTATTAGCACTAAGCAAAGAACTGATTGATCGCATCCAGCGTTTGATTGCGGTATTTATCTTGCTCAAACAACAGCTCATGCCTAGAACCTTCAATCAGCTTAAACTGGCACTCAGAGTTCGTTCTTTTCAGCTTAGAAATGAATTTCACTTGGGCACTATTACTGACAATCCTATCTTCCCCAGCTTGAATCAATAGCAGAGGGATCTTGATTTGACGAGTTTGTTGAACCGCTTGCTTGGCTGCCATTAACCCTTGCCACACCCAGCGCGTGCTTGGTCCACCCACCTGCAAAGAGGGTGACTCGTCATACAAACGGCGGAACCATTGGTAACGAACCTTACTGTGGCTCAGCAAGTTGTTTTCAAAAGGCTTCGAGTAATATGCTTGCTGCCCAGGCGCGAAAGTCGGCTTGGAATGAAAAGCGGTGAGTACTTGCCCAACGATCATCGCGATAGGTTTCAGATACCACTCTGTATTGATACCAAACATCGGAGCGCACAGAGTCACCTTATCAAATGGGTGCTCTGGATGAGTTTGTAGGTAGCGAGTGGCTATGGTGCTGCCCATTGAATGCGCGAGCAGGTAGCGATTGGAATACTTACTGAGATCGAAACTGGCAATGACGTCAGACATGTCAGATGCATAATCATCAAACTCATGAATGTGACCAATGTCAGAGTCTGTTACCATACGCTCTGACTGGCCTTGACCTTGATGGTCAAATGAATAAACGTCATAGCCTTGTTGATAAAAATCATAAAAAAGTTCTTGGTATTTTTGGCAGCACTCGATGCGGCCATTTGAAATAACAATCACCTTGGTATGACCCGGTGAAGTAAGGCTACACCAGTACAGCTTCTTTTTACCGGATGATGTTATATACCCCTCTTTTCGTTGTTGCCAAAGAGTGGGGATCGGGTGTTTAATCGCTTGCTCGAACTGAGGTTCTTGCGTGTACGAAAACGGGGCGCCGCTGTGGTTTTCCATGGGAAATCACCTGAACTGATGCGTTTGAGAGCTTTATTGCTACTAATGTTGTTAGATTAAAGAACTAGTAAGGAAATGCAAATGGATACTCATGTTTGGCTTGCTTATGTCGTCACGGCGATTTTGTTTAGTCTGGCTCCGGGCTCAGGTACCGTTAACTCAATCAGTAATGGACTAAGCTATGGCACTAAAAAGTCACTCACGTCGATCGCAGGCTTACAGCTTGGTCTTGCATTTCACATCATGCTGGTGGGCGCAGGTATTGGTGCATTAGTCGCTCAATCCGCTTTGGCATTCACCATCATCAAATGGGTGGGCGTGGTGTACCTTCTTTGGTTGGGTATTCAAAAGTGGCGTGACAACTCTAGCTTAGTTGCTTCACAAGAAAACTCGACGCTATCGAGTGGCAAGCTGCTAAGAAATGCAGTGCTTATTAACCTTACCAACCCAAAATCTATTGTGTTTTTGGTGGCTCTGTTCCCTCAATTCATCGACCCAACACAACCGCAAGCACCGCAACTGTTAGTGCTGGGCGTGACAACGGTATTTATTGATAGCGTTGTTATGTTGGTCTACACCTCATTAGCTTCACAAATGGGACGTTTTATTCGTTCAGATCGTATAATGGGTAAGATAAATAAAATCTTTGGTGGTATGTTCATGGGTTGCGGCGCATTGCTGGCTGCCGCCAAAGCCTAGTGAAAGCAATAGAGTTATAGTTAAACGAATTAGAGTTATCAAGAAATGACCGCTACCTACGTTGCTCGACAACCTATCTTAAACCGTAAGAAGAACACGCTTGGTTATGAGCTGTTGTTTCGCGACGGAGAAAGGAATGCTTATCCAGCGCATATTGAGTCTAACAGAGCAACGTATCGTCTGATTGTTGAGAACTTCTTGTCGGTCGGGCTTAACCCTTCGATCCCTTCTTCACGCTGCTTTATTAACTTCCCGTATCAAAGCCTGATTCGTCGGCTGCCTTTGAGTTTGCCGAAAGACAAGGTCGTGGTCGAGATCCTTGAAACCTGCCAGCCGACCGACGAGTTATTAGAAGCTGTTAAAGAGCTCTACCAAGCGGGTTACATGATCGCCCTTGATGACTTTACTTCGACTCCAGAATGGGAACGTTTCCTCAGATATACGCATATTGTTAAGCTCGATATCATGCAGATGGGCTTAGATGAAGCGTGTGATTTGGTTAGGGCGCATCAAGGGAAGAAATTTAGCTTTCTTGCTGAACGAGTCGAAACCGAACAAGAATTCCAGCAAGCCAAAGAGGCGGGCTTTAAGTTCTTCCAAGGCTATTTCTTTAGCAAGCCGGAAATTATCAAGACTAAGTATATTAGCCCAGAGCAAGTGATTGCGATGGAGCTATTTCAAGAGGTCTGTAAGCCGGATGTCGACTTCCAACGTGTCGAAAGCATCGTCGCGAAAGATGTCGCCTTGTCTTATAAGCTGTTGCGCTTTGTGAACACCATGTCGCCTCGTCTTGAGGTGACCATCTCGTCATTCCGTCAGGCTTTGGTTTACTTGGGGCAAGAGAAGCTGAAAATGTTTGTTTCGTTGGCGGTGGCGTCTTACGTCTCTGATAAAAAGCCAAAAGAGCTGTACGGTTTGTCTTTGCAGCGTGCACAGTTCTGCCAGCGTATGTCTCGTTATCAGGCATTTGAAGGGCATACCGAGCAAGCCTTTATGATTGGCTTATTCTCGTTGTTGGATGCACTGCTTGACTTGTCGTTAGAGAATCTCGTGGAGCAACTGCCTTTGTGTAAAAGTATTAAGGTGGCTCTGCTTCGTAGAGAGGGGCCATATGGTACCTTGCTCGCGCTTGAAGAGAGCTTTGAACATGCCGATTGGCAACAGATTGATGCGCATTGCGCTGATTTAGGATTAAGCGTGGATCAGGTAAAAACGGAGCTCACAGAAGCTCGTCGTTGGAGTCATACCGTGACCAACAAGCTCTGATGTTTCTTCGTTAAACTTTTATGACAATTGAAACGCACGCCTTGACGTGCGTTTTTTTATAACTAATATATACGCATATCCATATATGAGTATGTATTTATGCTTCCTCACCAATTTTTTAAATTACTGTCTGATGAAACGCGAGTGCGTTGCTTAATGTTGATTGTGCGCCAAGAGTGCCTTTCAGTTGGTGAGTTGACTCAGGCATTGCAAGAAAGTCAGCCAAAGGTATCACGCCACCTTGCGCAGCTGCGTTCAAGCGGCATTTTGACTGACGTTCGCCAAGGGCAATGGGTGTTCTATCGCCTTGCCAATGATTTACCGGGTTGGATGCTAAAGTTAATTGATGACCTTATCGCATCGAACTGTTTGAAAACTGAATACCAACAAGACATTGAGCGCCTAGAAGCGATGACTTCACGCCCTCAATGTTGCGTTTAAATCTATAAAAATTTATTGCCAAGATAGTTGAAGTTGCAGCTAGGCGACAAGTGAACTTCTCCCTATGAGCATAGGTTTCCTATGTGACTAGGGCGGCCGGCGATCCGGGAAGTGAATGCAGTCAACAACGCTGCTGCTTCAAATATGAAGGCAACTAACTGAGAGAAAAGAACATGACAGTCAAAGTAGGTATTAATGGTTTTGGCCGTATCGGCCGTCTAGCACTTCGCGCAGCTTTCGATTGGGAAGAGCTAGAGTTTGTACAGATTAACGATGTAGCTGGCGATACAGCAACGCTTGCACACCTTCTTGAGTTCGATTCAGTTCAAGGTCGCTGGCACCATGAAGTAACAACTGAAGGCGATGAGATGATCATAAATGGTCAGCGCATCAAAACGACCAAAGAGCGCGACATTGATGCGATCGATTGGTCTGGTTGTGATGTTGTGATTGAAGCGACAGGTGTTCACCGTAAGACTTCTTTCCTAAACAAGTACCTAGAGCAGGGCGTGAAGCGCGTTGTGGTATCGGCGCCAGTGAAAGAAGAAGACATCGCAAACATCGTGGTTGGTGTAAACGACAACATCTTCGACCCAGCAGTACATAAGATCGTGACTGCCGCGTCTTGTACTACTAACTGTATTGCACCTGTGGTTAAAGTGATCAACGAGAAGCTTGGTATTGAGAATGCATCCTTCACAACGATTCACGATCTAACTAACACGCAGACTATTCTAGATGCGCCACATAAAGACCTACGTCGTGCACGTGCTTGTGGTATGAGCCTAATCCCAACCACGACAGGTTCTGCGAAGGCGATTGTTGAGATCTTCCCTGAGCTCGAAAACCGCATCAACGGCCACGCGGTTCGTGTACCACTAGCGAACGCGTCTCTGACTGATATCATCTTCGAAGTGAAGCAAGACACGACGGCAGAAGAAGTGAACGCGATGCTGAAAGAAGCGTCTGAGAATGAATTGAAAGGCATTCTTGGCTTTGAAGAGCGTCCATTGGTGTCTATCGACTACAAAGGTGACCAACGTTCAACCATCGTAGATGCACTATCAACTATGTTGGTCGGTAAGCGCATGGTTAAGATCTACGCTTGGTACGACAACGAAATGGGTTACGCGACACGTACCGCTGAGCTAGTTCGTACTGTTGGTTTAGCATAAACCTGAGCACTTAGGAGATAACACTATGACACATCCAACATGGCAACTAGACCTTGAGCAAGGCGCGCTGATTCTGACTCCATGCCCAGGTACTAAAGACGCTGATCTTGATGCATCTCTGGCACAACTTAAAGAGCAGGGCGTTGAAGCGATCGTGACTGCGCTTGATGATGCAGAGCTTGCAAGCAAAGACGTGGCAGCACTTGGTGAGAAAGCACGTGCACTAGGCATGCAGTGGTTCCAAATCGAAATCGAAGACGACTGTGCACCGGGTGCTGAGTTTGCAGCGAAATGGTCTGCGGCAAGCCCTGAGCTACATAAAATCGTTGATAGCGGTGCGAAAGTCGCTATGCATTGTATGGGCGGTTCAGGCCGTACAGGTTTGTTCGCGGCTCACCTGCTGTTAGAAAAAGGCTGGGACCTCGACAAGATCGTTCAAGAAGTTCAAGCGCTTCGTCCAGGTGCTTTCACTAAACCTATCCAGGTTGAGTATATCAATGGCGTAGCTTCTGCGTAGCTCTTCATACTTGAACCTGCAGCGTTGTTAACTGCGCAAGTTCACCCTAATCACATAGAACACCTATGCTCATAGGGCTGAACTTGCTTGTTGCCTAGCTGCAACTCCAATTATTTTGAGTATAAGTTAAGCGGAAAGTAAGGAATTAGAGCTTTTGGACACCTATGATCTAAAAGCTCTTTTTGTTTTGATTGCAGAGATAGCATTATGTTTTCAAATCTAAGTAAGAGCGTTCGCCAATACATGTTGGTGACTTTCAACTACTGGAACTTCACCATTACTGATGGTGCACTTCGTATGCTGGTGGTCCTGTATTTCTACGACCTTGGTTACAGCTCGTTAGAGATCGCCTCACTGTTCCTTTTCTATGAATTCTTTGGCGTGGTGACGAACCTAATCGGTGGTTGGTTGGGCGCGCGTCTTGGCCTCAATAAAACCATGAACATTGGCCTCGGGATGCAAGTTTTCGCCTTGGGTATGCTCGCACTGCCCTCGGCCATGTTGACTATTCCTTGGGTGATGGCAGCGCAGGCGCTGTCAGGCATCGCTAAAGACCTCAATAAGATGAGTGCCAAGAGCTCAATTAAGACCTTAGTACCGGATGAGCAGCAAGGTGCACTTTATAAGTGGATTGCGATTCTGACCGGATCTAAGAATGCACTTAAAGGTGCAGGCTTCTTTATTGGTGGTTTATTGCTTTCAACGATTGGCTTCCAATACGCAGTGACTGCGATGGCCGTTGTACTGGCATTGGTCTTCGTTGGTAGTGTGGTGAGCCTAGAAGCGGACATGGGTAAAGCGAAAACCAAGCCTAAGTTCAAACAGATCTTCTCTAAGTCTGAATCAATCAACATTTTATCTGCTGCGCGCATGTTCCTGTTTGGTGCTCGTGACGTGTGGTTTGTAATTGCCTTGCCAATTTACCTAGGCAGTGTGTTTGGTTGGGATCACTCATTGGTTGGCGGTTTCTTAGCTGCTTGGACAATTGCTTATGGCTTTGTACAGGGCATAGCGCCGAAGATTACCGGTAAAGCCCAAGGTAAGGTGCCAGATGGACATGCCGCGCTGTTATGGGCGGGTGCGCTGGCCATGGTGACCGCTGTTATCGCTTACGCGGTACAGATTGGTTGGCAACCAGAGTTAGTTATCGTTGGCGGTTTGATGGTATTTGGTGCCATCTTTGCGGTGAATTCATCACTTCACTCATATTTGATTGTGAGTTATGCAAAAGGCGATGGCGTGTCGCTTGATGTTGGTTTCTACTATATGGCGAATGCAATGGGCCGTTTGATTAGCACAATCTTGTCGGGCTTGGTATTCCAAATGGCCGGTTTGTCTGCGTGTCTGTGGGTCTCCTTTGCATTCTTAGCGATAACGACAGCGATCTCTCTGCGTTTACCTAAGGTGCCGCAAATTTCAGCGGCATAAGCTTCAGCCGCATGAACCTCATTCGTAAAAGCTAAAGTCGCATAAGCTAGAGGCGTATGAGCTAAATTCGCGATAAGTATCTCCTTTAACACTAAGCTGACTTGGTATTTATTCCGGTCAGCTTTTTTATTGCTATAGTAGAATGATTGAATATTAATCAGGCATTTACATGAAGCAGCGAATTCTCTTTTTTGATTTAGCACGATGTGTCGCGGCCGTAGCGGTTATCGCGATTCATGTTTTGGCTCCTTATCGCAATGAATTGGGTACTATTCCTTTCGGCGAATGGCTTACCGCCGTTACGGTGAACGGTTTCAGCCGCTGGGCAGTACCTGTGTTCATCTTGATTACTGGCGCACTGATGCTGAGTGATCAGCGTCCATTTGATGCCAAATACTACCTCAAGCGACGCTTAGGCAAGGTATTGATACCTTTCATCGTCTGGTCGCTTTTCTATACCTACCTGTCGGGGTGGTCGGCTATGGGCTTTGATGCCGATGTCAGCTGGGATGTGTTGCTCAATAGCTATCATCACTACACCTATTACCACCTTGGTTTCTTCTATTATTTCATCCCTCTCTACTTTGTGATTCCTTTCTTACAGATCATGGTCAGAAAGTATGGAGATAAATCGGTCTATGCCTTTACGGCGATATGGTTGTTCACAACTTTATTGTTCTTATTGAAAATCGATGGTCCTTGGAGTCACGAATTGTGGTTGTACAGCGGGTACTTACCATTGGGTTACTTGCTGTATCAGATTGTTCCACTTAATAAGACGACTGTCGGTGTAAGTGTGTTACTTGGTGGGTTAGCGTTATTAACTACTGTCTATATGGTGGTTGATGCAAGTTTGATGGCAGAAGAGTACACGGTAGGGCGCTGGTTATCTTACAAAACGTTAAATACGGTATTAGCGGCGAGCATGGTGTTCATGGTATGTCGTTACTTTGGTGAAGGGTTATCTGAGAAGAGTAATCAAGTGGTTGGCTTTATCAGTAAACACAGCTTAGGCATTTACTTACTGCACCCGATTTTCTTGTGGCCTATGAAAGAGTTCGGTTGGTACCAAGGACATCCTGCTTGGGTTATTCCATTATGGATTGTGATCAGCGGAGCTGGTGCGTTATGGATGAGCTGGTTGGTGTCTAAGTCAGAGAAAACACGTTGGCTACTGCCTTAGCGGTGAGTGCTAAGGCTTTCTGATGGATTACTTAGACGGAAAGTTGAAGCGGCTAACGTTAGCGCTTCAATGCAAAGTGTAAGAATTTATCGCCTTGGTAGGTTAAGGTTCCTTTGTCACCTGGGTTAAGGGCGTGGAAGTAGTGGATTCCGACTTGGAATTCTCGCTTCGGACCAACCACACCACGTTGAACGTAAATCCAGTACTCTTGATCTTCTTGGCCTAGTTCTGCGTCAGGAAGGTCGATGGATTGTTTGTCTAACACCGTGACATTCACTTTCTTTTCTGGCGCATTTTCACCTTGCGAGTGTTTTCGATAGAAACCAATAAATACCCAAGCAGCTAGAGCTGCGAGTACAAAGATGGCAAAAAAGAGTGAATTAGGCATATAACCTCCATGTAGTCGTGATGGTTATTCTAGTCTTTCAAGCAATAGGGATATGTGTTTAAAGCCGTTATTCGTGAACTGTTGTAAGCCAAGCTGATTATTTTTCGGCAGACATCACATTTAATGGCCAGTTTGGGATAAAGCATTGTTATTTATTGTCTCTTTCTCTCGTAAATAACAGTGATTTTGTATAAGAATAAGGAAATACTCGACTAGAATTATAGTGTGGAGTGGGAGGGTCAAGATGACCGATATTGAAAAAGTGGTGACAAGAACTCGCAATATAGAGAAATTATTGAGGCTTCAATATCATGCCGAAGGCGAAGGATTGCATGAGCTTGTAACAAGCTGTGAAGAAAGGCTGCCGCACGATATGGTGAGCAAACTGCGTTATATTGCAACGTGTCGTAACAAGGTCGTCAATGAACATGAGGCTAAGTTGGAAGACCAACATAAGTTCATCATGATGTGTAACGACTGTGAGAAGGAACTGACTCCACGCAGTGGTCGCTTTATCTGGCGAGTTGCGATCTTACTGATGATGGCAATGACTTTAGCTGCCGCAGGTTTCTATTATGCGAACTGGGATGTGTTATCACTGCATCTGTTTTCGAAGTAAAAAAATTGAACAAAAAAGGGACGCTCATGGCGTCCCTTTTTTTATCTGTAACTTGCTTAGTACATCATCGGTAGTGTCATTAGACCTACAACTACCGCGATCATTACAAGTCCTTGTCTTTGCGAAGATGAAATCATAACACTACTCCTAAATTTGGTTGTCTCTCGCTATGTTTTAAAGAATAGCACTACTTATGGCTTTAGATCAAGAATTACTTTCGAAAGCTTTAAAAGTAGCAGAAAACTATGAGTATTTGACTTGTTTTGCTGTATTTAACTGTGTTTTATGGTGTGTTCTTATTTTGTTCGTTGTGGTTTGTATTTGTTCTAATTGATCTTAACTTATTGTTTTGTAATGGTTGTTTTGTGTAATTTATATTGTTAAAGGTTGTTAAACTGTATTAATGGGGGTTGGTGTGGTCTAGGTTTGTTTTGGTTGTTTTTTTGAGTTTTCTGCTTGGTTTTTGTGGCGATTTTTACAGGAGGTTTGGAAAAAATTGACAAAGTTGGGCTTTGAAAAAGAAAATTAACCACTTTATAAGTCTAGGCTTGGGTATCGTTTTTTATTCCTATTAATTTTGGCTTTCTTGTTTAAGATGTTGTTATTGTTTGGTTTTAATGTTGTTTTTTTAATTTTTTAGGTGTGGGGTTTGACCGTATATGGCGGTTTTTAGTGGAGCCGATAGGTTATAAGTGACCAAAATTCAAGTATGGCCACTCTAAGGCCAGTTTAAATGGGTTTCACGATGATTTGCTCTAGTTTTAAACGAATAGCCATTCTCACTGTGGTAATTGTTACGACTTCAATCTAAAGAGGCTCTTTTTAGTGGAAGCGTAATCAAGATCCAATTTTGAGGGGCTGAGGCTTTACATCAACACTCGTGTGCCTAGACTGGCGACGATTTAAAGCAATAGGGCAAATGGTATGTGGAGTTGGTTGGCGGTTTCCTTGTCTGGTATCGGAGCAATAGCAGGAACGAAACATGGACATATCGGTCAGGCCTTATCGTATAAGGTGTTTACTTTTGTATTATTAGCGATCATTGCTTTAACTCAATCTGTCGTTGCTGATTTTACCTATTGGATCGTGGCTGGGTTGGCGATCTCTGCGATTGCAGATGTCCTTCATACCGTTAGTCAAAAACGTCCTCTGCATTTTGTTTGTTTCTTGCTGGCTCAGCTCTGCTACAGCAAAGCATTTTGGTTACAGCTATCAGGAGAAATGGTCTGGTGGTTGTTCGCGCTCTTATTGGCGGCTTGTGTCGTTGCTTTCTTCTTACTGCTGCCTCGCTTAGACAAACTCGTCTTTCCTGTGGTTATCATGGGTATCGTGCTTATTCAGCTTGCATGGGCTTCTGGTGAGGTCTGGTTGCTCGATCCTCAACTGTCGCATGCGGTGGGTTTTGCTGGTTGTGCCGTGTTGCTGCTTTCGGCATTGGCGTATGCTCTAAATTTCTATCGTAGCCCAATTAAGGGTGCCTACTTTTGGGTAACGGGCAGTTACTTTGTGGCGCACGCTCTCATTGTTGCTTCCCTTACCATTTAGGGTAGAGCTAGCTTAACTCTGAGCTACATCAAGGCAGCTCAGATGAAAGTAGGTACTCTACGTCTACTTCATTAAACATGAGATAGAGTTATGACTACCGAAATTCATGCACACAACGTTTTAAACCTACTGAGTGACAAGCCACTGACTCGTGAAGAGTTGACGCAAGAGCTCGCTCAAACTTATGGCGAAGAAGCTCGTTTCCATACGTGTAAGCTGAACGGCCTGGATTTAGATGGATTGCTGAAGTTTTTCCTGAAAATGGAAAAGGTCGTGGTTATCGATGACAAGCTTTGCACTAATCGCGAACGTGTGT
The DNA here is from genome assembly GCF_024347515.1 of Vibrio gigantis. NCBI lineage: Bacteria > Pseudomonadati > Pseudomonadota > Gammaproteobacteria > Vibrionales > Vibrionaceae > Vibrio > Vibrio gigantis. The sequence continues at coordinate 3,430,761 of NZ_AP025492.1, read as the reverse complement.
GTAACCACTAATTCCTAGTGACTTTGTTTTCGTGAGCCGGGAGTGGATGCGATGTTTTCGGCTCCACTCTTCAAATTATCTTTTCTTCCTGCTTTCGCAAAATTCCCTTCTAATTACATAAGTTAATCCTTTTATTACTGCGTTCGAAAATCGATGTTGAGGCTGCTATACTCCGCGCACTTACGCTTTTCGAGACAAACTTATGGAAATTTTATCTGCAGCGACCATGCTGTTTCTTATTATGGACCCGCTTGGCAATCTACCAATCGTGCTCTCTATCCTTAAGCATATTGATCCGAAGCGTCGTCGTATTGTTCTTGTTCGTGAACTGATGTTTGCACTGATAATCTTGTTGTTGTTCTTGTTTGCTGGTCAAAGCATTATGAACTTCCTGCACGTACAGCCCGAAACCTTGAGTATCTCCGGTGGTATTATTCTGTTCATCATCGCGATTAAGATGATTTTCCCAAGTGCAGGTAGTATTACTGGCTTAGCGGCGGGTGAAGAACCGTTTATCGTGCCGATGGCGATCCCTATGATTGCTGGCCCTTCAGTGATTGCGGCATTGATTCTGTTATCGACACAGCACCCTGACAACATGTTAGAGCTTTCAGCTGCAGTGATGCTGGCTTGGGGCGCTACCTTCTTTATTCTGATGTTTAATGGCTTTTTCCTGAGAGTGCTGGGTGAGAGAGGCCTTAAAGCCATCGAACGTTTGATGGGCTTGTTACTGGTTATGCTGTCGACGCAAATGTTCCTAGATGGTGTGAAAGGCTATATGGGCTAACATTAGTATTATTGCTAAATAAAAACGCCGCTCAAATGAGCGGCGTTTTTATCTCTGAGCGTAAGCTCGATTACATCATATGTTTACGACGGATATCGAGTAGGGCAAAGACTCCGAAAATCAATATTGACCACTTCTCCCAACGTGACATCTCGATCTTATCGCCGAATGCACCGATAAAAATCAGCATCTGCAGGCCGTGCATGAAGAACAAGAACGCTGTCATGATATAAAGTGCGATCGCAGCATTACCCGGAAACGGGTAGAAAATATTTACGATTAAGATAAACCAAACAAAGGCGATGGCTGCTTTTGCTAGTGGAAGCAAGAACTTCATTCAATAACTCCTATTCTTCAGTGATTCGATTGAACAGTCGGTAGCTTGACTGCCCGGTGGTCTTATCGCGATGCAATTCCCAGTTCTCTGGCATAGCTTCGAGTTTCAGTTCTTTCTCTGTCTCAACGTAAATGATGGCATTGTCTGCAAGCCAACCGTTACCCTCAAGCAGTTGTATTGTTTCTGCAAGTAAGCCTTTACGAAATGGTGGATCAAGGAAAACCATATCGTAAGGGGTACCTGGCTTCTTAAGGAAAGAGATAGCATCAGTATTTACCACATTGATGTTGTCTGCTTTAAGCTCTTTCGCGTTATCAGAAAGCTGTTTAGCTGCCTTTTGGTTCATTTCGAGCAGTGTCACCATTTTTGCTTGGCGAGAAGCTGCTTCAAAACCTAGACCGCCAGAACCGGCAAATACATCCAAGCAAGTTGAATGTGGGATATCTTGAGCCACCCAGTTAAAGAGTGTCTCTTTTACTCGGTCAATGGTTGGGCGTAATCCTTCTAAATCATGGACAGGCAGCTTTCTACCTCTCCATGAGCCACTAATAATTCGAACAAAGCCTCCGGATGGCTTTTTTTGTGATGTGTTTTGCTGGCGACGTCTTACCATAGATTTTTTGACCGCTAATTAAGTGATACTATACCGAGCCCAATTTAAGTGGGTTTGTGTATTAAATAAATTTGCAATGACAAAGTGTATCAAGCTAAAAGCAAACTTATCACTGCTTTGTCATTTTTCTTTACTATTCGTTTGTACAAGCTTGTATTGTATAACAATAGCAAAGAGTCGACGTGTATTAAGTCAATACAGCTAATTAGTAGATCTAGGAAACTCCTCTGATGACGGAAAAAAAGAAGCGCGGATTATTATCGTGGCTTGGTTTTGGTGAAGAAGAACAAAGCCCAAAAACTCAGAATGAAGCGAACGTAGAAAGCGTTGAAGATCAAACTGAAGTTGAATCGCAAGTTGAGGCTGAACAGGTCGCGCCTGAAGCTGAAGTCGCTAAGCCAACTGAATCTGAGCAAGCGCTTGAAGAAACTCAACAAGAGCTGCAACCTGTCGCAGCAGAAGCAGAAGCAGAAGCAGAAGCAGAAGCAGAGCAGGAAGAAGTGGTGTCTCCTCAAGCTAAGGTTGAAGAAGTACAAGAGAAGCCAACAGAAAGCTTCTTTGCTCGCCTTAAGCGCAGTCTTAGCCGCACTAAAGCAAACATCGGTGCGGGCTTCTTTGGTCTGTTCAAAGGCAAGCAAATCGATGAAGACCTGTTTGAAGAGCTAGAAGAGCAACTTCTGATCGCTGACGTGGGTATGAATACCACGGTTAAGATCATTGAAAACCTGACAGAAAAAGCATCTCGCAATGACCTAAAAGACGGCGAAGCACTTTATGGTCTGCTCAAAGAAGAGATGGCGGATATCCTAAGCCAAGTGGAACAGCCATTAGTGGTTGATACCACCAAAACGCCTTACGTTATCTTAATGGTTGGTGTGAACGGTGTGGGTAAGACGACTACTATCGGTAAACTGGCGAAACAATTCCAAAATGAAGGCAAGAAAGTGATGCTAGCGGCGGGTGATACCTTCCGTGCAGCAGCTGTTGAACAACTTCAGGTTTGGGGTCAGCGTAACGATGTCCCTGTTATTGCTCAACACACAGGTGCGGATAGCGCGTCAGTTATCTACGATGCAATTGAAGCGGCGAAAGCACGTGGCGTTGACGTAGTGATTGCCGATACAGCAGGTCGTTTGCAGAACAAGAGCAATCTGATGGAAGAGCTACGCAAGATTGTTCGTGTAATGAAGAAGATTGATGACTCTGCGCCGCACGAAATCATGCTAACGCTAGATGCCGGTACTGGTCAGAATGCTATCAGCCAAGCGAAACTATTCAGTGAAGTGGCTCCAGTAACGGGTATTACACTGACCAAGCTAGATGGTACAGCGAAAGGTGGCGTAATTTTCTCAATTGCTGACCAGTTCCAGATTCCAATTCGCTACATTGGCGTGGGTGAAGGTATTGATGACCTACGTCCATTTGAGTCAAAAGACTTCATTGAAGCACTATTTAGCCGCGAAGAGTAACTCGAGTAGCAAGTGGTTTATCCTTAACCTGCTATCGTTTTAAATTTGATATGAGTGATCGTAAGAGGAATTTTCGGTGATCAAATTTCAGCAAGTGAGCAAAGCCTACCGAGGCGGACGCCAAGCACTCCAAAAAGTGGACTTCCATCTCAAACGTGGAGAGATGGCATTTTTAGGCGGGCACTCCGGTGCAGGTAAAAGTACCTTGCTGAAGTTGATTTGCGCGATTGAACGCCCAACTGACGGTCGCGTTTGGTTCAACGATCACGATATCACTCGTATTCCAGCTAAAGACATTCCCTTTTTACGTCGTAATATCGGGATTGTCTTTCAAGATCATCGCCTGCTGATGGACCGATCGATTTTTGATAATGTCGCGCTGCCTATGCGTATTGAATCTATTTCTGAAAATGAAATAAAACGCCGAGTCAGTGCTGCGTTGGATAAAACCGGCTTACTCGACAAAGCCCGTTGTTTACCAAGCCAGCTTTCGGGTGGTGAACAACAACGCGTGGGTATCGCTCGCGCTGTAGTAAACCGCCCAACTCTGCTTTTAGCCGATGAACCGACTGGTAACCTAGATCCTGAGTTATCCAACCGTGTATTGCGGTTGTTTGAAGAGTTCAACCGCGCAGGTGTGACGATCATCCTAGCAACACACGATATCGGGTTAGTGAACACTCGCCCTCAATATCGTCATCTTGAATTAAACCAAGGTTTTTTGAGCGAGGTTGAAGACTATGGCCGCGAATAAGCGCATCAAGAAACCTCAATCCAATCGAGCTGCAAACCGCGCTTCAAGCGATGGCTTCTTTGTTGTTCATTGGAAACAAGCCAAGTCATCGTTCTCGGAAATGTGGCAGCGTCCGTTAGGCAATTTGCTGACCCTTGCAGTGATCTCAATGGCTTTGGCGATGCCAGCTTGTTTGTACCTATTGGGTAAAAATGTTGGTGAAGTGGCGAAAGATGTCACTAGTCCGTCACAAATAAGTGCTTATGTAGAGGATGGTATTCCTGAGCCTCGAGTCATGGTGCTTAAGGATGAAATCGAAAGTTTGGATCAAGTCGAGTTAGTGGAGTACATTTCGCCGCAGCAAGGCCTTGAAGACCTCAGCCAGTATTCTGGGTTTGAAGATGCTCTAACCATCCTAGACGATTATTCACTGCCGGGTGTGCTGGTGATTACGCCAAGCGTACACAGCGATACCCAAATAAAAGAATTGGCAGGCACAGTTAAACAACAAGAATTAGTCACCGATGTTCGCCTAGACGAAGATTGGTTAGCTCGATTAGATGCTATCAAAGCATTAGCGGCTGTGATCGTGATTACCTTAACGGTATTAATGCTAGGCGCAGTATTTTTGATTATCGGCAATACATTGCGATTTAATGTATTGGCGCATAAAGAAGAGATTCAAACCATGAAGCTGATTGGTGCGACTGACAGCTATATTCTTCGACCATACCTTTATGCGGGTATGTGGTTTGGCGTTTTAGGTTCGATTAGCGCGTGGGTAATGACGGCATTGATTACCGTATTACTGAACAGTGCTGTGGATGATTTGGCTCAGCTATACGATAGTCATTTCCGTTTAATTGGCCTGAGTTGGGATGAATCTTTACTGCTTTTGATCGTCGGAACGCTGCTTGGTAGTGTGGCTGCGAAGCTTTCAGCACAGCGTCACCTAAAAGAAATTGAACCAGTTTAGGTGAATAGAGTCATATTTAGACGAAAAATAGGCACTTCTTAACCAGCTTTTGCCTTGTATAGACGAATTGATTATGCATAATTACTTCCCCCTCCTTGAAACCTGTTCATTTTAGGTTCAAGATTGTCGGGTTTTAATAGATGTATTACTCCAGATCAGAGATTGATGAGGAACCGAATGGCAAACCAAGCGTATCAAATGGCTTTAGTCACACAAGATAGTTTAGATAGCTATATCCGCTCAGCGAACAGCTATCCAATGCTGACACCTGAAGAGGAACGTGGACTTGCAGAGCGATTACATTACAAAGGTGAGATCGACGCTGCGAAAGGCTTGATCCTTTCCCACCTACGATTCGTGGTGCACGTTGCAAGAGGCTACTCTGGCTACGGGCTGCCAATGGCTGATCTCGTCCAAGAAGGTAACATCGGCTTGATGAAGGCTGTTAAGCGCTTCAATCCAGAAGTTGGTGTTCGTCTGGTCTCGTTTGCTGTTCACTGGATCAAAGCTGAAATCCATGAATACGTTCTACGTAACTGGCGTATCGTTAAAATTGCGACTACTAAGGCACAGCGTAAACTGTTCTTTAACCTTCGTAAGTCTAAAAAGCGTTTAGGTTGGTTTAATAACGGTGAAGTTGAGACGGTTGCTCGCGAACTGGGTGTTGAACCTTCAGAAGTTCGTGAGATGGAATCTCGCTTAGCAGCACAAGATGCGACGTTTGAAGCGCCTATGGACGATGACGATGGCGGTTCTGCTTATACCGCTCCAGTTTATTACCTAGAAGACAAAGCATCAGACGTTGCTGAAACGGTTGAAGCGGCTAACTGGGAGTCACACACCAATAATCGCCTAGGGCTAGCACTAGCAAGCTTGGACGAGCGTAGCCAACATATTGTTCGCTCACGTTGGTTAGATGACAACAAAGCAACGCTACAAGATTTAGCGGATACCTACAGCATTTCTGCAGAGCGTGTTCGCCAGTTAGAGAAGAATGCGATGAAGAAACTGAAACAAGCCGTTGGTGATTTCTAATAGCATTTAGTTTCTAAAAATATTTGGTATCTAATAGTAGCTAGCAAATAGCTGAATTTTTAAAAGGCCGAGATCGAGAGATCTCGGCCTTTTTGTTTTGGATCGATTTCTCAACTTTTGCGATCGAAATTTGCAAATTGATTTTGTGGATAACTCTGTGAGAAGTTTATTCGTCAGCTGTCTAAAAGCAGGGTGTAGTAAGGCTTTGACGGGGTTTTTCGAGTGGGGATATGTTTCAGTTAACCCACAGTTAGATCAGGATCATTACTACATGTTGTGGATCTATTTTTGAAAAGACACTTTATTCACGCAATTCACAGATTTATCCACAAATGGTGTAAAAGTGATCGCTGGTGGATAACCTTATTAAGTGGATGTGATTGTTAGCCTTGGGATAGGTTACAATGGCAGCAAAGTAAATCAGTATAAAAAGAGAAAGTCATGGACCAGTTTAAACATATCGACGTTAAAGGTGCTCAAGCCCTCATTGAGCAAGGCGAAGCCCGACTTGTCGATATACGTGACCCGCAGTCTTTTGCGGTTGCCCATTCAAAAACAGCCTACCATCTGACTAACGATACAATGGTGTCGTTCATGGATGAGGTTGAGTTCGAACAACCTATCTTGGTGATGTGCTATCACGGTATTAGTAGCCAAGGTGCAGCACAATATTTAGTGAACCAAGGCTTTGAAGAGGTATATAGTGTAGACGGCGGTTTCGAAGCTTGGCACCGTGCTGAACTTCCTGTGATTGCTGGTTAATTACCTTTATCGCTTCAAGCATCTCTCATAGCATGAATAGGAAGTAACAATGATTAGATTGATGGTGTTAGACAACCCACGTCTTGCTCAAGCATTTATTGATTATATGGCGTCTCGTCAGATCCCTATTCAGATGTCTCCTGAGGGTGAAGGGCGTTTTGCTCTTTGGCTTATTGATGGTCAATTTCAGGTGGAAACTGAAGCTGAGCTCAACCGCTTTTTGTCGGAACCCAATCATAAGCGTTATCAAGCGGCGTCTTGGGATATGGCAGAGACTAGAAAGAGCAACTTTCATTACCACACGCCAAGCTTCATGGGCATGATAAAAGCCAAAGCTGGCCCAGTAACACTGAGTATCATGTCGGTGTGTGTGGTGATTTTTGCTTTGCAGCAGATAGGTTTCGGGCAAGCGATTTTTAACGCATTGCATTTCCCTGCGGTTGATGGGCAGCAATGGCAATTGTGGCGCTGGCTCAGTCATGCTGTTTTGCATTTCTCAGTTATGCACATCGCATTTAATATCTTGTGGTGGTGGCAACTGGGTGGAGATATTGAGAAAAAGTTAGGCGGTCTTAAGTTACTGCAAATATTTGCTGTCTCTTCTGCGCTTTCTGGTGCTGGTCAATATTGGGTTGAAGGTGCTAACTTCGGTGGACTGTCTGGTGTGGTGTATGCCTTGGTTGGTTACCTATGGGTAGTTGGCGCCAAAGCACCACAACTTGGGTTGGGTATTCCAAGACAGATCGTCGGCTTTATGTTGGTGTGGTTGGTACTTGGCTACATGCAACCGTTTATGGCGATCGCTAACACGGCACATTTAGCTGGCCTAGCCGCTGGTGTCATGATTGGTTTTATCGATGCAATGAAAGCACCAAGCTCGGCAAGAAGCTAACTCATGTCTTCTAATGGGTAGCTAAACGATAGAGACAAAAAAGCGGCCAGATGAGCCGCTTTTTTATTGGGATTCGTTTACATCATTACTGATAAAGGTATTTGGTAAACAGTAAGTCAGCAATGAGGGTTTTACCTGTCTCCGGAAGCAAAATCTTGTTGAGGTGCTCAACTAAGGATTTTCTTAGGTCTTCACGGCCAGACAGAGACTTAATGGTTTCTTCATTTTGTTTACCAAGCAACTCAATTACCGCATCACGAATAAGTGGTTGGTGATGCTCAATGGCGGCTAAGTCGTTACTATTTGCAACCATGATATCGAGACGAACCTGAATGTAGCCCAACTTTTTACCTTTAGTGTAAAAATTGGTAGTCAGGTCTGGCTCTAGTGTGAAGTAGGCGAGTTTGGGTGCCGATTCTTCTTCAGCGAAACTTGATGCTGAAAAGAGTAGGGTAATCGCAAGAAATATTTGGGCTACATAACGTTTGTGCATATTTGTGACTTTTCTTTAGTTTATTCGCGATATTCGAAACGCATTAGTCTTGTTACAATGAGCGGTCTAAATCTAAATACGTTTACAATTCGAAGAGCGCTTTAATTTTGTTCGAAAGTTGAAGCTTTATTGTACGTGTAAAGTCACCTATTGAATACTAGTATGAATCAGCCAATATCGCTGTATCTTAATTCGTTAATGAATGTAGATTGGCAAAGTACAGAAACATTTGATTTTCCTAATGAAACCACCAAAGAGTGGCTGATGGAGCAAGGTTCTCTTTCCCGCAAATTGGGCAAGAGCTGTCAGCACCTATCTGTTGAGTTGCTTCATAATCAAGTTGTAGAACGCTCATTGCTACAACAGGACGAGGAAGATCTTTTATCATCGTTCGATTGCTTACTGCGTAAAGTCATATTGAAGGGTGATGATGAGCCGTGGGTGTTAGGTCGAACCTTGATTCCCCGAGTCACGCTAGAAGATCATCAGCACTCTGACCTTTCTCAACAAGGCAATGTTCCGCTTGGATTAACTGTTTTCAGTGCTGAGAACGTGGAGAGAGATGCGCTGCAAGTCGGTTGGGTTATCGCAGGTGATGAGCGATTACTCGCGCGCCGTTCTCGACTATGGATGAACCATAAACCGATGCTTGTGGCAGAACTGTTTTTACCCACAGCCCCAATTTACTCTAAGGAGAGTGTGTAAATGCTTGCCACCAAAGCGAAGGCGTATTGGCAATTAACGCGAATGAATCGTCCGATTGGTACCCTATTGCTCCTTTGGCCTACCTTGTGGTCGCTGATTATCGCCGCGCAAGGTATGCCCGATTTTGATGTCTTGGTTGTTTTTGTTCTCGGCGTAGTATTGATGCGTTCAGCTGGCTGTGTGATCAATGATTTTGCTGACCGTAAAGTGGATGGTCATGTTAAACGCACCAAGCAGCGTCCATTACCTTCTGGTTTAGTTTCCAGCAAGGAAGCTATTCTGCTCTTTTTAGTGTTAGCCGTGGTTTCATTCTTGCTGGTACTGACCATGAACCCACTGACCATTAAGCTCTCTTTTATTGGGGTTGGTCTAGCGTTTATTTATCCTTTCATGAAGCGTTTTACGCATCTTCCACAGCTGTTCCTTGGCTTGGCGTTTAGCTGGGCGATACCAATGGCATGGGCTGCACAAACCAGTGATCTACCAAGTATCGTTTGGTTTATCTTCGTGATTAATGCGCTGTGGACAATCGCTTACGACACCCAATATGCGATGGTTGACCGAGACGATGATCTTAAGGTTGGTATCAAGTCGACAGCGATTTTGTTTGGCCGTTTCGACAAGCTGATTGTGGGTGCTTTGCAACTCGTCACCCTAGCGATGCTGATTGCGTTAGGCATGCATTACCAACTAGGTGATACCTTCTATTGGGCATTGTTGGTCGCAGGAAGCTTGTTTGTGTATCAACAACATCTGATGCGCCACCGTGATCGTGACCTCTGCTTTCAAGCCTTTCTCAACAACAATTATGTTGGAATGGCAGTAACCGTAGGCTTGTTCATTACCTTCTGGTAAGCATCAACTTTTTGAGTTAACAAATGCTAAAGAAAAAGGCACCCATTGGGTGCCTTTTTTGATCGTGTTCCGTTTTGCTATTAAAGCTATGCCAAACGGATTGTTACTCTGCTTGATGGATACTTTCTTGAATCGTCAAACGTACTTCAGGGTAAAGCATTGAGTAGAGAAGCTTAGCGAATTGCTGAGTCTTTTCTAAATCACAGTTACCATTGTTATCCAGGTATTGCTGTTGTTTCAGAGTTGCGAACATCGACGCAAATACGCCTTTATCGAAGAACTCTGGTGCATTGATACCTTGTAGACGACCAAGTCGCTGGGCGATGTCTTGGCTCTTTTGTTCAAGGTCTGATTTATCCAAATCAGGATTCTCTGCCAACAGATTCAGAGCAATAGAGTAGCGTTGTAGCGTCTCTGAAATCGTACGGCCTAGTAGCATCAGTGCTTGGCTGTTTGACTGGTTGATGGTGACTTCGTTATCAGAAACGACAAGCATGCCTTGGCCGACTAGCTCTTCAATGATCTTCGAAACCACATCTTCAAGCTGATCTTCGTCGTAGCTTAGGAACAGCTCTTTCTTCAAGAACGGGTAGATTGCTGCAACATTCTTTTGAATCGTATCAATCGTTAGGCCGTGCTGACGAATGGTCATTTGAGCAATTAACGATGGTAATGCAAACAAGTGGATGATGTTATTACGGTAGTAGGTCATCAGAATTGACTGATGACGGTCTAGCGAAATGATGTCGCCCATTGAGTCTGATTCAATTAAGAACTTGTTCAGTGATTCAGCATGTTTTACCAGATCTTCAGCGCTGTCTTTTGGCACAGTGAAAGTTGCGGAATATGGAACGTTCTTAAGCAGAGACAGGTAGCAATTGATCTGAGAAACCAAAGAGTCACGAGACAATGCACGCTGTCTTGAAGCCAATAGCGCCGTTGCACAAAGTGTTAGTGCGTTGGTCGCTGCCGCATCATTAATGTGCGTCATCATTTTGGTTGCCAAGTCATTAACCACTGGATTCATCCATTGTGGTTTACTGGTTCCCATTGGGTCGATATCTTTAGTCCACTCTGGTGAGTGCTCGTTCAGATATTGGTTCAGCTGAATCGGCTCACCGAAGTTAACGTAGCCTTTACCAAAGTTACGCAACTTACGAATGGTACGAATCACTAGGCTCGCGTTTTCTTTTTCTTTTCGTTTGCCACGAAGTTCTTTTGCGTAGGTCGCTACTTCCATCACGTGCTCGTAGCCGATGTACACAGGAACCAACGTCACCGGACGGTTCATGCCACGCAGCATTGCTTGAATTGTCATCGCCAGCATGCCCGTTTTCGCTTGCAGTAAACGACCAGTACGAGAACGACCACCTTCACTGAAGTACTCTACTGAGTAACCTTTAGCGAACAATTCCGCTAGGTATTCACGGAAAATGGTCGAGTAAAGCTTATTGCCTTTGAAACTACGGCGAATAAAGAACGCACCACCATGACGGAAAATCGGACCTGCAGGGAAGAAGTTCAGGTTGATACCCGCAGCGATATGTGGAGGCACCATGCCTTCGTGGTAAAGCACATAAGAAAGCAACAAGTAATCCATGTGGCTACGGTGACAAGGCACATAAACGATCTCGTGGCCATCTTGAGCCAGTTTACGAACCGTTGAAGCGTTGCTGATATGCAGGCCTTGGTATAGCTTATTCCACAGCCAGCCAAGAATCTTCTCACCACGCTTGATCAGCGAGTAAGAGAAGTTCGCCGCAATCTCGTCCATGATGTCTTGAGCTTCTTTGCTCGCTTTCTCGATCGAGATGTTCTTTGCTTGCGCTTCGTCTTCAATCGCTTTCTTGATCGCTTCTGATTTTAGTAGGCGATCGAACAGAGCTTGGCGGCTTGGCAGGTTAGGGCCTGAGGCAGCAAGTTTCTGGCGAGAAAAGTGAATTCGTGCCACGCGCGCCAGTTTGTGAGCGATGGTGCTGTCGGTGCCGTGTGAATTGGCCATATAGCGTAGAGAAACCACTGGACTAAAACGAACCAGACAGTCGCGGCCTGCTAGCAATACTGCTTTTGATTTCTCTAAGCCGTTCATTGCCTGTAGGTAAGGCTTCTGATTATTCTCTTTACCAGGTTTGCGTCCCCACAGCACAGTGGCTGGGATGACTTGAACATCGAGTTCAGAGTCGTCAGCGTGCAGTGAAAGCAATTCAGAGAAAACTTCAATTGAAGAGCTTGGTACATAATCATCGTCTTGCAGTAGAGTTTTGCGAGAAGAGATAAAAACATAGCGTTGCAGTGATTTGCCGTTGATTTCAAGCATGCTCAACGGATCAGGTAGACCTAATTCAAGTGCATGTTTTTGCAATGTAAGAATGTCTACACTTGAGCGAAACGGTAAGGCGTATACAATCGGTTTGCTCAAATCAATGTTCAAATCCTCGACAGGGTTTGAAGGAATTGATGTGCCCTTTACCAATACGGATAAAGGTAGCTTCATTAATGAACGTGAAAAAGATTGTCCAGAAGACATATAGGTTCACTGCCTCAATAGTTATTTCAATGTGCTGAAGCGTATCTCTATTTCTATGATAAAAAGGATAAATCCTATGAGTGAAATAGGGATAAGCCTAGGCGTAAATTTAATCGATGCAAGAATACCAGAAACTGGTCTAACCTTTTAATGGAAATAGTCATATTGCCGTTAAGTTTGTGGAAAATCATTCATCGACTGATTGAGTATAGGGTCAAAAATGACGAAAAAATCAAACACCGGATTCAAACGCATCATCAAAGCTGCAGGCTTTTCATGGCAAGGCATTACCAGTTCGTTTAAAAACGAGGCTGCATTTCGGCAAGAAGTGTTCATGGCGGCTGTGCTTATTCCGTTGGCATTTTACTTAGATGTAAGCCAAGTAGAGCGAATCCTGATGATCTCAGCAGTCGTGTTGGTGATGGTTGTCGAGCTAATCAATACCGCGATTGAGGCGGTTGTCGACCGAATCGGCAGTGAACACCATGAGCTTTCCGGGATGGCCAAAGATGTCGGTTCGGCTGCGGTTTTCATCTGTTTGGCACTAACCGGTTATGTGTGGCTAGATATTTTGTTTTTGTAATTTGCTAAAAATGAACTAAAAACAACCAATTGCTTTGCTTTTGTTCAGTTACTGGATATACTCACAGTCAACTGTATAAAAAGACAGGTGAATCATGAAGCCGTTAACGCCCCGCCAGCAACAAGTCTTTGACCTTATCAAAGGTAAGATCGAAGATTCCGGTATGCCACCGACACGTGCAGAAATCGCGCGTGAACTAGGCTTTCGTTCTGCTAATGCTGCAGAAGAACATTTGAAAGCTCTTGCTCGAAAAGAAGCGATTGAGATTATCCCGGGTGCGTCTCGCGGTATTCGTATTTTGCTTGAAGATGCAGCAAACGAAGAGCAAGGTTTACCATTAATCGGTCAGGTTGCCGCTGGTGAGCCTATTCTGGCTCAAGAGCATGTAGAAATGCATTACCAAGTTGACCCAGGCATGTTTAAACCACAAGCTGACTTCTTACTTCGTGTAAATGGCGAAAGTATGAAAGACATCGGTATTATGGATGGTGATCTACTGGCTGTTCATAAAACACAAGATGTACGCGATGGTCAGGTTGTCGTAGCGCGTGTCGATGATGATGTAACGGTAAAACGCCTAGAACGTAAAGGTTCAACAGTTCTGTTACATGCTGAAAATGAAGAGTTTTCTCCAATCCATGTCGATCTAGAATCTCAACACTTGTCTATCGAAGGACTTGCGGTTGGTATTATTCGCAACACCGACTGGATGTAGTCAGTACAAACAGCTTATTGATATTTATTCTCAATAACTTGTTATTGTAATTGATATTCATTATCATCTTCTTTGTCGAGATACAAGGAAGATGATGATGCCAAATCCAACCAAACCTCAAATTAAGCCGCTTATTCGTAAGCCGCACGCCTCTAAACAACATTCCGCACATCAAGAATTCCAAGTTCCGACGAACCTCGTTCAACATCTTTGGTTTCGTAGTCGTGAAAGTCTAGCCGATGATGGTCTCGTTTATGACCCTATAGCAGCACAAGCCTGTAAGCGTTGCCAACTCGCACCAGAATGTCTTACTGGCGAACTCGACCAGCAACAGCTTCTCTACGCAACATTGACTCAACTTTGTGACTCTCAAGTTCAACAATTTCTATCTCACAACCCAGATGCTTGGGTCATTAATGTTGGAGCCGGGCTCGATACCCGTTTCTACCGTTTAGATAATGGCCGCTGTCATTGGGTTGAATTAGATGTCACAGAAAACCTAGTTTGGCGCCAGCGTTTGTTCCACAAAAATGAACGCTATCGTTTGGAATGTGGCTCGGTTGACGATCTAACGTGGCTCGATGAACTGAACATCCCAGAGCAAGCCTCGGTAATGGTGGTGTGTGAACATGCGTTGCTTGATTGTAATGAACAGCAGACGGCACATTTTATTCAGTCTCTCAGTCGTTATTTTACTCATGCTCACGCCTGCTTAGTCTTGGCCGGAGATAAGAGCTCAAGTACGTTGGGGCAGAAGTTAGGATCTGGTGAATATGCTCACGGGTTGTCTTCTCCGGTAGACAGCGTTCTTAATTGGTTGCCATGGGCGCAATGGGTAAAAGCGTTTTCTCCGCTTGATCAACAATGCAATCGTTGGAAATTGTGGCAACGACTTCTTTGTAAGATCTCTCAGGTCAAAAAGCGTTTAACGCCGCAATTAGTGCTTGTTAAGTGGTAATCCGAACGATTCTGCATTTCGAGTCACTGAATACATAACCGGTATAAGTAAAATTCCGCAACATAGTGAAAGCACACTCACTAGGTTAAACTATCGCCTCTAACCTAAGAGGTGATCGTGAAGCTATTTAATCCCCAAACTATTTTTCAAACGCTATCCAATCAGGCGATGCACAAAAAAGTGCTGTTGCTCGCGATCCCGATGGTTCTCTCCAATATTACCGTTCCGCTGTTGGGCTTAGTCGATGCTGCGGTTATCGGTCATCTGGAGCACTCTTGGTATTTAGGCGGTGTGGCGCTGGGCGGTACCATGATCAGCGTGACCTTTTGGTTGCTTGGTTTCCTGCGTATGTCGACAACAGGACTAGCCGCGCAATCTTATGGCGCAAATGATGGCAAGCAGCTTGGCTTAGTTTTTGTGCAAGGCGTGACCATGGCTTTAGGGTTTGCAGGTGCCTTTTTGCTTTTACACAGTCTAGTCGCCGATTTAGTTTTCTCATTGAGCAGCGCCAGTGATCAAGTTAAGCATTATGGTCAGCAATATTTCTCAATCCGCGCCTGGAGTGCACCTGCCGCGCTGACTAACTTTGTGATTTTGGGGTGGTTACTCGGGACTCAAAATGCCAAAGCACCAATGTGGATGGTGATTATCACCAATATTACTAATATCGTTTTGGATATCGCTTTTGTTATCGGCTTAGGGTGGCAAGTGGAGGGTGCTGCATTGGCATCTGTCATGGCTGATTATGCAGGCTTAACGTTTGGCTTGATTTGTGTTTACCGAATCTGGGCGAAGAAACAGTTACCATCGCCTTGGGATCTACTTAAGAAAACCAGTCAAGGTTTGAGTCGCTTCGTAAAACTGAATCGCGATATTTTTCTGCGCTCTTTGTGTCTGCAAGCCACGTTCACTTTCATGACCTTCCAAGGGGCAAGCTTTGGTGATGATGTAGTTGCAGCTAATGCGGTGTTGATGAGCTTCTTGATGATTATCTCTTATGGGATGGATGGTTTTGCCTACGCTATGGAAGCCATGGTCGGTAAAGCGATTGGCGCGAAAGATAAAGACGAATTAAACCAATCATTGATTGGCACCTTTTTCTGGAGCTTCAATATTTGCTTGGTGCTCACTATCGTGTTCGCGATTGCAGGGTCTAGCTTGATTAATATGATCACCACAATCCCTGACGTTAAGAGCCAAGCGGAAGTGTATCTGCCATGGCTGATAGCGATGCCGCTGGTTTCTATGTGGTGCTTCTTGTTGGATGGTATTTTTGTTGGAGCCACTAAAGGCAAGGATATGCGCAATAGTATGTTCGTGGCGACCTGCAGTTTCTTCGTGATTTTTTTCTTAGCGTCTAGTCTAGAAAATCATGCACTGTGGCTTGCGATGCTGAGCTTTATGGCAATGCGTGGTATTGGCTTGGGTGTGTTGTTTGTTTCTCAGTGGAAGAAGGGAGAGTTTCTCTCCTAGCTAAGTCGCTCATCAGGGAACGGAAAATAGAGGCTGTACAGGTAAGGTAGTATTTAGAGCATCATGATCTAATTACTACCAATACCATATTATTCAGTATCTTAAATAAAAACAGCAAGCTCATGGCTTGCTGTTTATGTATTTGGCCTATGGGTGGTCAAATACTCCTGTTGGTTCTTTATTTAGAACAAACGGTTAAGTCCGTTAAGTGCTGCAACACGATAAGCTTCTGCCATCGTTGGGTAGTTAAAGGTGGTATTTACAAAGTACTCGATGGTATTTGCTTCACCTTTCTGTTCCATAATTGCTTGGCCGATATGGATGATTTCAGCCGCACGCTCACCAAACACGTGGATACCCAAAATCTCTTTGGTTTCACGGTGGAACAGAATCTTCAAGCTACCAATATCTTTACCGGCGATTTGAGCGCGAGCTAAGTGTTTGAATGAAGAACGTCCCACTTCATAAGGTACTTTCGCAGCCGTTAGTTCTTGCTCGGTTTTACCAACAGAACTGATCTCAGGGATGGTGTAGATACCAGTTGGGATATCTTCAATAAGGTGGCGTTCAGCTTCACCTTTGACAATCGCTTGTGCAACAAATCGACCTTGGTCATAAGCCGCACTCGCTAGGCTAGGGTAACCAATCACATCACCTACTGCATAAACATGGTCAACATTGGTTTGATAGTTGGTGTTGACTGATACTTGTCCACGAGAGTCCGCCTCTAAGCCAACTGCACCAAGGTTCAACTTATCGGTATTACCGGTTCGGCCATTGGCATACAGTAGGCAGTCGGCACGCATTTTTTTGCCTGATTCTAGATGGATAATAACGCCATCATCTGTGCCTTCAATTTTCTCAAAGGTTTCATCGTTGCGAATCACCACACCGCTGTTCCAGAAGTGATAAGAAAGTGCATCTGAGGTTTCATTGTCTAGGAATGACAACAGACGATCACGAGTATTGATAAGATCGGTTTTTACGCCTAAACCGCGGAAAATCGACGCGTATTCACAACCAATAACGCCAGCACCATAGATGATGATGTGTTGCGGGTCGTGTTTAAGAGAAAGAATCGAGTCGCTGTCGTAAATACGTTCATGCAGGAAATCGACATTATCTGGTTGGTAAGGACGAGAACCCGTAGCGATAACAAATTTGTCGGCGCTGTAATGCTCTTCAGTACCATCGCTCTGCATCACCGAGATGGTGTTGGTATCGATAAAACGCGCGGTACCAAATACCAGCGTGCACTGGTTGCGGTCGTAGAAGCCTTGGCGCAGTCGAGTCTGCTTGTCGATAACGGATTTAGCATGACCTAAAATGTTGGAAAACGTTGAGTGAATGCTTTTGTTGTTCTGACAAAACAGAGGGTTGTTGTTGAATTCGATAATACGACTCACGGCATGACGCAGTGCTTTTGAAGGAATGGTTCCCCAGTGGGTACAACCACCACCAACGCTGCTCTCTTTTTCAATGATTGCAACGTTCAACCCGGCTTTGGTTAATCCCATCGCTGCCCCTTCGCCTCCGGGGCCACTACCAATTACGATTACATCAAAGTGGTTGGAGTGTGGCATAGATATCTTCCTTGTTATATTTGATTAACATTGCTTTAGCGAGATTTTAACTGATTCTGTTCTTGGGTACATGAAAAGGGCATCAGAGAGTCGGTGGGATCACGCAGTGTTATCGAAAAAATAATATTTGGTATGTCGTATGTCTCCAAATGACAGTGTGGATATTGAAATTTTTTCTTCGAACGTATTTACTTCGGTACGTGAACAAAGAGGTATGTTTAGTGTCTTATATAACCAGAGTGCCTTATATAAATAAGTGATTCGCGTTATATTGAACAGAGTATTAGACATGCCTGTTTAGGCTGTAAAAGAAGAAATTGATAAAGTATGAAACCAATGGGCATTCGCGCACAGCAAAAAGAAAAAACTCGTCGCAGCTTAATCGATGCAGCATTTAGCCAACTCAGTGCCGATCGTAGTTTTTCCAACCTAAGCTTGAGAGAAGTCGCTCGTGAGGCAGGAATAGCGCCGACTTCCTTTTATCGTCACTTCAAAGACATGGATGAGCTTGGCTTAACCATGGTGGATGAAGGTGGCTTACTGTTGCGTCAGTTAATGCGTCAAGCTAGGCAACGCATAGTAAAAGAAGGCAGTGTGATTCGCACATCGGTTGAAACCTTTATGGAATTCATTGAAAGCAGCCCTAACGTATTCAGACTGTTATTGCGAGAGCGCTCAGGAACGTCATTTGAGTTTCGTGCAGCGGTAGCTCGTGAGATACAGCACTTCTCTGCTGAGTTAACCGAATATTTGATAACGACTGGCATGACAAGGGACGAAGCTTTCACTCAAGCTGAAGCCTCGGTCATTTTAGTCTTCAACTCAGGGGCAGAAGCATTAGATTTAGATCGACGTCAGCGAGATGAATTAGCTGAACGATTGATCATGCAATTGCGAATGATGGCCAAAGGGGCTTTTTGGTATCGTAAAGAACGTGAACGTAACCGATTAAAAGGCGGGATTGAATAATGTCGAATGAAAATAATACTGTAAACCGTGGTTCAGAAAGAAAGACACTGGTACTTGCTGTTATTGCCGGTGTGTGTGGTGATGCTCTGTTATCTTGGGTAACGATGAGCGAAGTGGGCTTCTCTATTTTCCCATTGATTGCTTTAGTGTTGGCGGTACAAGCGCTTTACCAAGAATACCTAACTAACCCAGTATCTGAAGATATTCCACTAGTAGGTTTGGCTTGTTTCTTCGTGGGTGCATTTGGTCACTCGGCTTTCGTGAAAGCACAATACCCTGATGCAGGTTCAAACTTCTTTGCGATTATTGTCGCGATGCTGCTTTTAGCGTGGGTAGGTAAGAAATTAGGCTTTATCGGTAAAACCGCTTAAACCAATCTACAAATAAAAAACGAGCCAATTGGCTCGTTTTTTGTATCTGCTGTTTACTTAGACTTGGCCTAGAAAACGAACTCTATGCTTTACGCTCTAAGAACACACCTGCTTCCATATGGTGCGTGTAAGGGAACTGGTCAAATAGAGCAAAACGAGTAATGTCGTGCGTTTCGCTGAGGATCTCTAGGTTCTCTTTCAACGTTTCAGGGTTACAAGAGATGTACATGATGCGCTCGTAACCTTGCACCATCTTACAAGTATCAACATCCATACCTGAGCGTGGTGGATCAACAAAGATAGTGTTGCAGTTGTAGCTCTTAAGATCGATGTTCGCTTGTTGTAGGCGGCGGAATTCACGCTTGCCTTCCATTGCTACGGTAAAGTCTTCTGCAGACATACGGATGATCTGAACATTTTCAATCTTGTTCGCCGCAATGTTGTATTGCGCTGATTCTACTGATGGCTTCGCTAGTTCTGTTGCCAGTACACGCTCGAAGTTCTGTGCCAATGCTAATGAGAAGTTACCGTTACCACAGTAAAGCTCTAACAAGTCGCCTTTGCTGTCTTGAGTACAGTCGACAGCCCATTCCAACATTTTCTCGGCTACTTTGCCGTTTGGTTGAGTAAAGCTGTTTTCTACTTGTTGGTAGATGTAGCTATCACCATTTACGTCTAGCTTTTCAATCACGTAGTCGCGGTCTAGTACGATTTTCATCTTACGCGCACGGCCAATTAGGTTTAGGTTAAAACCTTCATCGTTTAATTGCTGTTTAAGTGCTTTAGCATCTTGAATCCACTGCTCACCCAACTGACGGTGGTAAAGCAGAGACACCAAAATTTCGCCGCTTAGTGTAGAAAGGAAATCTACTTGGAATAGCTTGTGGCGTAGAGAATGGTTGTCTTTCATTGCATCTGTTAATAGAGGCATCAAGTCATTGATAAGGCGACTAGCAGCAGGGAACTGATCTACACGGTATTTTTCTTTAGTCTCTTGATTGAACATGACGTAATACATATCGTCACCTTCATGCCACACGCGGAACTCAGCACGCATGCGGTAGTGTTGTTCTGGAGATTCATACACTTCCAGCTCAGGCACATTATATTCTGAGAACATTTCAGTAAGACGCTCAGTCTTTTCTGCCAGTTGTTCTTGGTAGCGTTGCGGGTTTACATCTAAATTCGCCATTGTTATGCCTTTTGCTGTCGTGCTTTTAAATCAAGAGCGCAGATTTTATTCAATCACAGGCGCTTGTCCAGTGTTGAGAGTCATTCAGTGTAAATAGGCCATGAAAACTATAGCTTATAACTATCTTAGACTAGACAAATGATTCATAGGTCAATACTATCTCCGGCAAGCTGGTGTCATTTAGATGTATAGATGGCTGAAGAGGGAATCTGGTGTGAATCCAGAACTGACGCGCAGCGGTAAAAGAGAACGAGTATTCATAAGACACTGCAAATAGCTTTTTGTGGGAAGTCGAATATTAGGTAACCATAGGGTTGTGCTCTTGAGTCCGAATACCTGCCAGCGGCCAAACTATAAGATGTGGTTTGGTAGGACTTTACGCGATTTAGGATCACAACATGAACAAATCCCTTTTAGCGGTTGCTGTAGCATCGCTGCTTTCACCTATCTCCAATTTACACGCCCAAGAAGCCTCTGCTGATGAAACCATGGTGGTTTTAGCACGCAGCAATAATGTTAATACTATTTCAGATGTTCCATCAAACATTGTGATTATAGACCGTACTGAAATCGAACAAAGTGGTGCAAACTCGTTAGAGTCTTTACTGCGTGGTAGAGCTGGCATTCAAATATCTGACTCAAATAGTGGCGCTGCTTTTTCTTTACGTGGGTTTAGCGGTGAGCAAGCTTCAAGTAACACGCTCATATTGTTGGATGGTCGTCGTTTAAATTCTCAAGATCTAGTCGCTCCAAACCTAAATTTTATTCAACTTAAAGATATTGAAACAATTGAGGTTTTATCTGGGAGTGCTGGTGT
Organism: Vibrio gigantis; assembly: GCF_024347515.1. Taxonomy (NCBI): domain Bacteria; kingdom Pseudomonadati; phylum Pseudomonadota; class Gammaproteobacteria; order Vibrionales; family Vibrionaceae; genus Vibrio; species Vibrio gigantis. Next base: position 3,409,916 of record NZ_AP025492.1, on the reverse strand, counting down.
ATTGTACGGTGATCAGGCTGTTGGTGGGGTCATTAACATTGTTACTAGAACGCCTTCGGAAAATTCTACTTCTGTGAGTGCGACTTACGGTAGCTTCAATACCACTATATTGAGTACGAGCACGTCTGGTAGTGTTACAGATGAAGTAAGTTACCGCTTTTCTGCAACTCAAAATAACTCAGATAACTACCGAGATCACAATGATAGCGAAAATGGGTCAATCTTAGGGTTTGTCGAGTATAGAGATGAAACTCGGAAGTTGTTTGTAGAAGTTGGATATTACGATACAGAAAGACAATATGCTGGTAGCTTAACTGAAGAGCAATTTAAGGAAGATCCAACGCAAGCGAATACAACGTACCCAGATGATTTTAATCATGAGATAACTCGAAGTGTGCGATTAGGTTACGATCAGAAGCTTAATAACACTTGGACGTTGAAGAATGAAATTATGTTCGATGATATGACTGGACATGGTTTAGCGTATGGTACGGACAAGGAAACGGAAAGCGGTCAGTTGTTTTATGCTGGTCAGTTTGAAGGAACCTTCGATTCTGAAAGTGGTCCCCGAAATCTGATTGTCGGCTTAGATTTGTTAAAGAGTCATTACGATTATGCAAGCCCTTGGACTGATAGAGATAATGAGCAAGAGTCTGTAAATGTTTATGCTCGCTATAGTTACCCGCTGACGCAAGATCTAACTGTTAACCTCGGTGGTCGTTATGCGAAAGTGGAAGATCGAGTCACAGATATGGTGCAGTACCCGGATGGGCAGGACTTAGATAACGATGCAACAGCTTATGAGTTATCTGCCAATTATCGTATCAGCGATAAATCTAGAGTTTATATCCGTACCGAAAGTAATTTTCGATTCGCAAAAGTTTCTGAGCAATCTTATACCTTCCCTGGTGTTGTTGGATTAAAACCGCAAACTGGTATATCTAATGAGTTCGGCTGGAATTGGAATGATGATGTATTTTCCTTCAGAGCAGACTTCTTCAACCTCCAACTAGAAGATGAAATTGTCTACGTAACCGATCCTAGCTCTGGCTCTGGGCGCAATGCTAATGCTGATGCTTCAACACGCAATGGTGCAACGCTTGCCGGTGATTATTATGTTTTTGACGATCTTTTATTAAGTGCTGAATATAGTTATGTTGATGCTCAGTTTACCGAAGGCGTAAATGATGGAAAAGACGTCGCATGGGTAGCTAACCATACAGGTAGAGTTGCACTTGATTACTCACTGACAGAGAGCTTAGGTCTTTATACTGATGCTGTTTATACTGGTGAGAAGTATCGAGATGGTGACAACTCTAATAGCTTAGATAAGCTTGATGCTTATTGGTTGGTAAACCTAGCGGTTAACTACAATTATGATGATTTAACATTGAGCTTTCGTACGGAAAACCTGTTCAATGAAAAATATGCAAGTTATGTATTTTACAGTGGCTGGTACTCGGGGAATGAGAGGGCTTACTACTTGAATGCGACATATGATTTCTAGAATATTAACCGCCTTCGGGCGGTTTTTTCTTATTGGGTATATCAATGAAAAAGAAAGTCGTCATAAGCTGGTCATCAGGTAAAGACTCTACCTTAACCCTAGAGCGTTTACTTGAGAGTGCCGAGTATGAAGTTGTTGCTCTCTATACTACGTATGTTGGAGATGAAGTCCCTTTCCAGGTAACTCCTATTGATGTGGTTGCCATGCAAGCGCAATTAATTGGTTTGCCACTCATCACCATAGAGCTTCCTGAAGTGTTCCCAAGCAATGAGATTTACCAAAGTACGATTGTCTCAGCACTGAAATGGTCTGGCTTATCAATTGATGCGGTCGCATTTGGCGATATGTTTTGTAACGGTATAGCCGACTACCGAAAAAGCTATATAGAACCGGCTGGTTGGGAGTGTGTATTTCCTCTCATAGGAGAGAGCAGCCAAGCCCTAGCTAGTGAGATAATAAACAGAGGGATCGAAACCTTTCTCGTCACGGTTGATAGCGACGCATTGGATAAGAGCTACTGTGGGCAGAAATACACGTCAAAACTAATAGACAGTTTACCGAGTCATGTCGATCCATGTGGTGAAGACGGTGAGTTCCATACCCTAGTGACGTCAGCACCGTGTTTTAAAGGAAAGCTTGATATAGAGCTCGAAGTGATAGAGCAAGGTGAACGTTTTGTACATCAACGCTATCGAGCTTGCATTGTATAGCGTGAGGATTGGCGAAAACTGAGTGAAGGGGTATCATTGCTGCGGAACTTATTACAGGTAATTGTTGTGTCGGAAAGCATACAAAAAAACATATTGGTCTTTGATTCTGGAGTGGGTGGTTTGTCTGTATATAAAGAGATAAGCCAGTTACTACCAAATCACAACTATATCTATGTATTCGATAACGAGGCCTACCCATATGGTGAGCTCGATCAGCAAGTTCTGATTCAGCGAGTCCAAACTATCGTGACCAGTTTTGTTGCGAGTCACGCTATTGATATTGTGGTGATAGCTTGTAATACAGCCAGTACGATAGTCCTACCTACACTTCGTGCTAACAACCTTATCCCAATTGTCGGTGTTGTCCCGGCAATCAAGCCTGCCTCGTTACTTGCTAATAAAGCCGTTGGCCTTATTGCAACTCCAGCGACGATTACTCGTGAATACACACATGATCTCATCAAAAACTTCTCGAGTAATAAAAGAGTAGAATTGTTGGGTTCTACTCGGCTGGTGGATATGGCCGAAGATAAACTCAGAGGCGAGGAGATTAGCCTAGAAGAGTTGCAACAGATTCTTCAACCGATGATCAATACAATTGATGTGGCTGTTTTAGGATGTACCCATTTCCCGCTGATCAAATCAGAGATTCAACAAGTACTGGGCGAAAGCGTAGTGCTGATCGATTCTGGTAAAGCGATTGCGAAGCGAGTTCAAGATTTGTTGGGTTTGGAAAGCATTAATAAAGAAGAGGGAGTGCGTGAGGTTTTTTGTAGTGCACTTCCTAAAAAAGAAAGTGCACTAAATAGTATGTTAAAGCAGTTAGGGTTTAGCTCAGTTCAGATTCGTCCGCTTCAGGATGTTTAGGATCATTTGCAACACGCACTTTTAAAGTTCGTTGCATGTAATCTTTATCGTTAAGTGCAGAGATTGCATGATTCACATCATTACTTGCCATAACAACAAATCCAAAGCCTCTTCTTTTACCAGTACGTTTGTCTTTCATTAAACGTACTGCAAATACTTCACCATGCTCTGAGAATAATTCACGTACATGTGATTCGTTCGCTTTGTATGGAAGGTTACCCACATAAAGTGTTTTTGTTGAAGCCTTAGGTTCTGAATCTGATTTTGAGTCGGTGCTTGAAAAGTTAACAACAAAAGCGGAAGCCAAGACACCAAGGATAAAGGTAATTGCAGGCGATATATCTACCTGAGAGAAAACAATGCCGCCTAATACAGCCAGTGCGACAATTAACAACATCGATTTTTTTGAGTTCATATCGGAATACTACATATTAATAAACGAAATAGACGCATCTACCATTAACAAAATAGACACATGAATCTTACGTTCATGGCTTCCATTTTTCCAATGTATTGCTGTGATACGTCTCAAATGTTTAGTTTTTATTCGAAAAATGCGGATCTGGTGGCTTTTTAGGCGAACAAAACTTTTATTTCAAAAAGCCCTTGTGCTCCATCTCAATCTCTCTATAATGCCGCCTCACCGACACGGAGTGAGACGAAAGTCACACAGCGAAATCGGTAGAGAAAAAGAGTTTGAAAATAACCCTTGACTCTCAAAGTGGTGCAGGTATAGTACGCACCCCTAGCGACTGAGATATGAATCACAAAACGCTAGCGCTCTTTAACAATTTAAACCTATCAATCTGTGTGGGCACTCGTTGATGAATATCAAAATGTTTTATCGTTAGATAAAACAGATTCTTCGGAATTAAAATGATTTCAATGAACTGAGTGACCAATACAAATAACCTCGGTTATTTGGCACAGTCAATTCATTATCATTCTGTTGGAATGGTAATAGCTTTAGAATTACATGTTCACGTTCCTTTTTCGAAAAGAGCGAATGAATATTAGTTTTGAAGTCAGTATTCGTTGAGTCACAAAATCTTAAATTGAAGAGTTTGATCATGGCTCAGATTGAACGCTGGCGGCAGGCCTAACACATGCAAGTCGAGCGGAAACGACACTAACAATCCTTCGGGTGCGTTAATGGGCGTCGAGCGGCGGACGGGTGAGTAATGCCTAGGAAATTGCCTTGATGTGGGGGATAACCATTGGAAACGATGGCTAATACCGCATAATGCCTACGGGCCAAAGAGGGGGACCTTCGGGCCTCTCGCGTCAAGATATGCCTAGGTGGGATTAGCTAGTTGGTGAGGTAATGGCTCACCAAGGCGACGATCCCTAGCTGGTCTGAGAGGATGATCAGCCACACTGGAACTGAGACACGGTCCAGACTCCTACGGGAGGCAGCAGTGGGGAATATTGCACAATGGGCGAAAGCCTGATGCAGCCATGCCGCGTGTATGAAGAAGGCCTTCGGGTTGTAAAGTACTTTCAGTTGTGAGGAAGGGGGTAGCGTTAATAGCGCTATCTCTTGACGTTAGCAACAGAAGAAGCACCGGCTAACTCCGTGCCAGCAGCCGCGGTAATACGGAGGGTGCGAGCGTTAATCGGAATTACTGGGCGTAAAGCGCATGCAGGTGGTTCATTAAGTCAGATGTGAAAGCCCGGGGCTCAACCTCGGAACTGCATTTGAAACTGGTGAACTAGAGTACTGTAGAGGGGGGTAGAATTTCAGGTGTAGCGGTGAAATGCGTAGAGATCTGAAGGAATACCAGTGGCGAAGGCGGCCCCCTGGACAGATACTGACACTCAGATGCGAAAGCGTGGGGAGCAAACAGGATTAGATACCCTGGTAGTCCACGCCGTAAACGATGTCTACTTGGAGGTTGTGGCCTTGAGCCGTGGCTTTCGGAGCTAACGCGTTAAGTAGACCGCCTGGGGAGTACGGTCGCAAGATTAAAACTCAAATGAATTGACGGGGGCCCGCACAAGCGGTGGAGCATGTGGTTTAATTCGATGCAACGCGAAGAACCTTACCTACTCTTGACATCCAGAGAAGCCAGCGGAGACGCAGGTGTGCCTTCGGGAGCTCTGAGACAGGTGCTGCATGGCTGTCGTCAGCTCGTGTTGTGAAATGTTGGGTTAAGTCCCGCAACGAGCGCAACCCTTATCCTTGTTTGCCAGCGAGTAATGTCGGGAACTCCAGGGAGACTGCCGGTGATAAACCGGAGGAAGGTGGGGACGACGTCAAGTCATCATGGCCCTTACGAGTAGGGCTACACACGTGCTACAATGGCGCATACAGAGGGCAGCAAGCTAGCGATAGTGAGCGAATCCCAAAAAGTGCGTCGTAGTCCGGATTGGAGTCTGCAACTCGACTCCATGAAGTCGGAATCGCTAGTAATCGTGAATCAGAATGTCACGGTGAATACGTTCCCGGGCCTTGTACACACCGCCCGTCACACCATGGGAGTGGGCTGCAAAAGAAGTGGGTAGTTTAACCTTTCGAGGAGGACGCTCACCACTTTGTGGTTCATGACTGGGGTGAAGTCGTAACAAGGTAGCCCTAGGGGAACCTGGGGCTGGATCACCTCCTTATACGAAGATACTTACGATGAGTGTCCACACAGATTGATGGTTTAGATTTAGTTAAAGCCAGAGCTTTAATTAATAACGTAAGTTATTGATTAAAGCTTTTTGCTTTATGCTCTTTAACAATTTGGAAAGCTGACTGATTGATTACTTACGAGTAATTCAATCAAATTTAAAAGTTCTCAATGTTTATCTTTATGATAAACACAACAAACACATTCAAGTGTCTTGTATTCGATTCAAACTTGTTTGAATCACAATTGAGTCCGGCAAACAGTTATCAAGAATTAACCCTTCTTGATGACAACCAAAAACCTTGGTTAGTTGCCATACATTAAGACCCTTTCGGGTTGTATGGTTAAGTGACTAAGCGTACACGGTGGATGCCTTGGCAGTCAGAGGCGATGAAAGGCGTAATAACTTGCGATAAGCCCAGATTAGGTAGTAATAACCTTTTGAGTCTGGGATTCCTGAATGGGGAAACCCACTTACATAAGTAAGTATCCTGTTGTGAATACATAGCAACAGGAGGCAAACCGGGGGAACTGAAACATCTAAGTACCCCGAGGAAGAGAAATCAACCGAGATTCCGAAAGTAGCGGCGAGCGAAATTGGATTAGCCCTTAAGCTTTTAATGATGCAGGTGAAGAGTCTGGAAAGTCTCGCAATAAAGGGTGATAGCCCCGTAACCGACACATCATAATCAGTGAAAACGAGTAGGGCGGGACACGTGATATCCTGTCTGAATATGGGGGGACCATCCTCCAAGGCTAAATACTACTGACTGACCGATAGTGAACCAGTACCGTGAGGGAAAGGCGAAAAGAACCCCTGTGAGGGGAGTGAAATAGAACCTGAAACCGTGTACGTACAAGCAGTAGGAGCACCTTCGTGGTGTGACTGCGTACCTTTTGTATAATGGGTCAGCGACTTAATTTTAGTAGCAAGGTTAACCGTTTAGGGGAGCCGTAGGGAAACCGAGTCTTAACTGGGCGTACAGTTGCTAGGATTAGACCCGAAACCAGGTGATCTAGCCATGGGCAGGTTGAAGGTTGAGTAACATCAACTGGAGGACCGAACCGACTAATGTTGAAAAATTAGCGGATGACTTGTGGCTAGGGGTGAAAGGCCAATCAAACCTGGAGATAGCTGGTTCTCCCCGAAAGCTATTTAGGTAGCGCCTCGGACGAATACTACTGGGGGTAGAGCACTGTTAAGGCTAGGGGGTCATCCCGACTTACCAACCCTTTGCAAACTCCGAATACCAGTAAGTACTATCCGGGAGACACACGGCGGGTGCTAACGTCCGTCGTGGAGAGGGAAACAACCCAGACCGCCAGCTAAGGTCCCAAAGTATAGCTAAGTGGGAAACGATGTGGGAAGGCTCAGACAGCCAGGATGTTGGCTTAGAAGCAGCCATCATTTAAAGAAAGCGTAATAGCTCACTGGTCGAGTCGGCCTGCGCGGAAGATGTAACGGGGCTAAGCTATACACCGAAGCTGCGGCTACGTACCTTAGGGTATGTGGGGTAGGGGAGCGTTCTGTAAGCCGTTGAAGGTGGTCTGTAAGGGCTGCTGGAGGTATCAGAAGTGCGAATGCTGACATGAGTAACGATAAAGGGAGTGAAAAACTCCCTCGCCGGAAGACCAAGGGTTCCTGTCCAACGTTAATCGGGGCAGGGTAAGTCGACTCCTAAGGCGAGGCCGAAAGGCGTAGTCGATGGGAAACGGGTTAATATTCCCGTACTTCTTACAATTGCGATGGGGGGACGGAGAAGGCTAGGTGGGCCTGGCGACGGTTGTCCAGGTTCAAGTACGTAGGCGGAAAGTTTAGGTAAATCCGGACTTTCATTAACGCTGAGATACGATGTCGAGCTACTACGGTAGTGAAGTCATTGATGCCATGCTTCCAGGAAAAGCCTCTAAGCTTCAGATTGTAAGGAATCGTACCCCAAACCGACACAGGTGGTCGGGTAGAGAATACCAAGGCGCTTGAGAGAACTCGGGTGAAGGAACTAGGCAAAATGGTACCGTAACTTCGGGAGAAGGTACGCTCTTATCAGTGAAGTCCCTTGCGGATGGAGCAGACGAGAGTCGCAGATACCAGGTGGCTGCAACTGTTTATTAAAAACACAGCACTGTGCAAAATCGTAAGATGACGTATACGGTGTGACGCCTGCCCGGTGCCGGAAGGTTAATTGATGGGGTTAGACTTCGGTCGAAGCTCTTGATCGAAGCCCCGGTAAACGGCGGCCGTAACTATAACGGTCCTAAGGTAGCGAAATTCCTTGTCGGGTAAGTTCCGACCTGCACGAATGGCGTAATGATGGCCACGCTGTCTCCACCCGAGACTCAGTGAAATTGAAATCGCTGTGAAGATGCAGTGTACCCGCGGCTAGACGGAAAGACCCCGTGAACCTTTACTACAGCTTGGCACTGAACATTGAACCTACATGTGTAGGATAGGTGGGAGACTTTGAAACCGCGTCGCTAGATGTGGTGGAGTCGTCCTTGAAATACCACCCTTGTAGTTTTGATGTTCTAACGTTGGTCCCTGAATCGGGATTACGGACAGTGCCTGGTGGGTAGTTTGACTGGGGCGGTCTCCTCCCAAAGAGTAACGGAGGAGCACGAAGGTGGGCTAAACACGGTTGGACATCGTGTGGTTAGTGCAATGGCATAAGCCCGCTTGACTGCGAGAATGACAATTCGAGCAGGTGCGAAAGCAGGTCATAGTGATCCGGTGGTTCTGAATGGAAGGGCCATCGCTCAACGGATAAAAGGTACTCCGGGGATAACAGGCTGATACCGCCCAAGAGTTCATATCGACGGCGGTGTTTGGCACCTCGATGTCGGCTCATCACATCCTGGGGCTGAAGTCGGTCCCAAGGGTATGGCTGTTCGCCATTTAAAGTGGTACGCGAGCTGGGTTTAGAACGTCGTGAGACAGTTCGGTCCCTATCTGCCGTGGGCGTTGGAAAATTGAAAGGGGCTGCTCCTAGTACGAGAGGACCGGAGTGGACGAACCTCTGGTGTTCGGGTTGTCATGCCAATGGCATTGCCCGGTAGCTAAGTTCGGAATCGATAACCGCTGAAAGCATCTAAGCGGGAAGCGAGCCTTGAGATGAGTTTTCCCTGACACTTTAAGTGTCCTAAAGGGTTGTCGTAGACTACGACGTTGATAGGCAGGGTGTGTAAGTGCTGCGAGGCATTGAGCTAACCTGTACTAATTGCCCGTGAGGCTTAACCATACAACACCCAAGGGGTTTTGATGGACTCAAAGAAATACCAAACGCTTGAATGAGTTTGAAGAGAACAAAAACAGCTTTCCGAATTTTAAAATTTGCTTGGCGACCATAGCATTGTGGACCCACCTGATTCCATGCCGAACTCAGAAGTGAAACACAATAGCGCCGATGGTAGTGTGGGGCTTCCCCATGTGAGAGTAGGACATCGCCAGGCTTTAATTTCGACTTTGTCTAGTTTCTAGACAAGTCACCATAGGGTTCTAAGTTTTCTTAGTATTTTATGTTGACTTTCAAAGTAGAAAGCGTATTATACGCGTCCTGCTTAAGTGCTAAGGCACTGAAAGCAAAGCTCTTTAACAATTTAAACCTATCAATCTGTGTGGGCACTCGTTGATGAATATCAAAACGTTTTATCGTTAGATAAAACAGATTCTTCGGAATCAAAATTGATTTCAATGAACTGAGTGACCAATACGAATAATTACTTTCTTTATAGAGAGGGGTTATTTGGCACAGTCAATTCATTATCATTCTGTTGGAATGATAATAACTTTAAAATTACACAGTAGTTTTGAAGTCAGTATTCGTTGAGTCACAAAATCTTAAATTGAAGAGTTTGATCATGGCTCAGATTGAACGCTGGCGGCAGGCCTAACACATGCAAGTCGAGCGGAAACGACACTAACAATCCTTCGGGTGCGTTAATGGGCGTCGAGCGGCGGACGGGTGAGTAATGCCTAGGAAATTGCCTTGATGTGGGGGATAACCATTGGAAACGATGGCTAATACCGCATAATGCCTACGGGCCAAAGAGGGGGACCTTCGGGCCTCTCGCGTCAAGATATGCCTAGGTGGGATTAGCTAGTTGGTGAGGTAATGGCTCACCAAGGCGACGATCCCTAGCTGGTCTGAGAGGATGATCAGCCACACTGGAACTGAGACACGGTCCAGACTCCTACGGGAGGCAGCAGTGGGGAATATTGCACAATGGGCGAAAGCCTGATGCAGCCATGCCGCGTGTATGAAGAAGGCCTTCGGGTTGTAAAGTACTTTCAGTTGTGAGGAAGGGGGTAGCGTTAATAGCGCTATCTCTTGACGTTAGCAACAGAAGAAGCACCGGCTAACTCCGTGCCAGCAGCCGCGGTAATACGGAGGGTGCGAGCGTTAATCGGAATTACTGGGCGTAAAGCGCATGCAGGTGGTTCATTAAGTCAGATGTGAAAGCCCGGGGCTCAACCTCGGAACTGCATTTGAAACTGGTGAACTAGAGTACTGTAGAGGGGGGTAGAATTTCAGGTGTAGCGGTGAAATGCGTAGAGATCTGAAGGAATACCAGTGGCGAAGGCGGCCCCCTGGACAGATACTGACACTCAGATGCGAAAGCGTGGGGAGCAAACAGGATTAGATACCCTGGTAGTCCACGCCGTAAACGATGTCTACTTGGAGGTTGTGGCCTTGAGCCGTGGCTTTCGGAGCTAACGCGTTAAGTAGACCGCCTGGGGAGTACGGTCGCAAGATTAAAACTCAAATGAATTGACGGGGGCCCGCACAAGCGGTGGAGCATGTGGTTTAATTCGATGCAACGCGAAGAACCTTACCTACTCTTGACATCCAGAGAAGCCAGCGGAGACGCAGGTGTGCCTTCGGGAGCTCTGAGACAGGTGCTGCATGGCTGTCGTCAGCTCGTGTTGTGAAATGTTGGGTTAAGTCCCGCAACGAGCGCAACCCTTATCCTTGTTTGCCAGCGAGTAATGTCGGGAACTCCAGGGAGACTGCCGGTGATAAACCGGAGGAAGGTGGGGACGACGTCAAGTCATCATGGCCCTTACGAGTAGGGCTACACACGTGCTACAATGGCGCATACAGAGGGCAGCAAGCTAGCGATAGTGAGCGAATCCCAAAAAGTGCGTCGTAGTCCGGATTGGAGTCTGCAACTCGACTCCATGAAGTCGGAATCGCTAGTAATCGTGAATCAGAATGTCACGGTGAATACGTTCCCGGGCCTTGTACACACCGCCCGTCACACCATGGGAGTGGGCTGCAAAAGAAGTGGGTAGTTTAACCTTTCGGGGAGGACGCTCACCACTTTGTGGTTCATGACTGGGGTGAAGTCGTAACAAGGTAGCCCTAGGGGAACCTGGGGCTGGATCACCTCCTTATACGAAGATACTTACGATGAGTGTCCACACAGATTGATTAGGTTTAGAAAAGTTAAGAGACGATATTGGGTCTGTAGCTCAGCTGGTTAGAGCGCTCGCCTGATAAGCGGGAGGTCGGTGGTTCAAGTCCACTCAGACCCACCAATATCGACCTAGATGGGGCTATAGCTCAGCTGGGAGAGCGCCTGCCTTGCACGCAGGAGGTCTGCGGTTCGATCCCGCATAGCTCCACCATCTTTAAGGGTTTTTCCCTAAGAATCTTTAAAAATGGTTCATTTATGAATCAAGCTCTTTAACAATTTGGAAAGCTGACTGATTGATTACTTACGAGTAATTCAATCAAATTTAAAAGTTCTCAATGTTTACCTTTAAGGTAAACACAACAAACACATTCAAGTGTCTTGTATTCGAATCAATGTTTACATTGATTCACAATTGAGTCCGGCAAACAGTTATCAAGAATTAACCCTTCTTGATGACAACCAAAAACCTTGGTTAGTTGCCATACATTAAGACCCTTTCGGGTTGTATGGTTAAGTGACTAAGCGTACACGGTGGATGCCTTGGCAGTCAGAGGCGATGAAAGGCGTAATAACTTGCGATAAGCCCAGATTAGGTAGTAATAACCTTTTGAGTCTGGGATTCCTGAATGGGGAAACCCACTTACATAAGTAAGTATCCTGTTGTGAATACATAGCAACAGGAGGCAAACCGGGGGAACTGAAACATCTAAGTACCCCGAGGAAGAGAAATCAACCGAGATTCCGAAAGTAGCGGCGAGCGAAATTGGATTAGCCCTTAAGCTTTTAATGATGCAGGTGAAGAGTCTGGAAAGTCTCGCAATAAAGGGTGATAGCCCCGTAACCGACACATCATAATCAGTGAAAACGAGTAGGGCGGGACACGTGATATCCTGTCTGAATATGGGGGGACCATCCTCCAAGGCTAAATACTACTGACTGACCGATAGTGAACCAGTACCGTGAGGGAAAGGCGAAAAGAACCCCTGTGAGGGGAGTGAAATAGAACCTGAAACCGTGTACGTACAAGCAGTAGGAGCACCTTCGTGGTGTGACTGCGTACCTTTTGTATAATGGGTCAGCGACTTAATTTTAGTAGCAAGGTTAACCGTTTAGGGGAGCCGTAGGGAAACCGAGTCTTAACTGGGCGTACAGTTGCTAGGATTAGACCCGAAACCAGGTGATCTAGCCATGGGCAGGTTGAAGGTTGAGTAACATCAACTGGAGGACCGAACCGACTAATGTTGAAAAATTAGCGGATGACTTGTGGCTAGGGGTGAAAGGCCAATCAAACCTGGAGATAGCTGGTTCTCCCCGAAAGCTATTTAGGTAGCGCCTCGGACGAATACTACTGGGGGTAGAGCACTGTTAAGGCTAGGGGGTCATCCCGACTTACCAACCCTTTGCAAACTCCGAATACCAGTAAGTACTATCCGGGAGACACACGGCGGGTGCTAACGTCCGTCGTGGAGAGGGAAACAACCCAGACCGCCAGCTAAGGTCCCAAAGTATAGCTAAGTGGGAAACGATGTGGGAAGGCTCAGACAGCCAGGATGTTGGCTTAGAAGCAGCCATCATTTAAAGAAAGCGTAATAGCTCACTGGTCGAGTCGGCCTGCGCGGAAGATGTAACGGGGCTAAGCTATACACCGAAGCTGCGGCTACGTACCTTAGGGTATGTGGGGTAGGGGAGCGTTCTGTAAGCCGTTGAAGGTGGTCTGTAAGGGCTGCTGGAGGTATCAGAAGTGCGAATGCTGACATGAGTAACGATAAAGGGAGTGAAAAACTCCCTCGCCGGAAGACCAAGGGTTCCTGTCCAACGTTAATCGGGGCAGGGTAAGTCGACTCCTAAGGCGAGGCCGAAAGGCGTAGTCGATGGGAAACGGGTTAATATTCCCGTACTTCTTACAATTGCGATGGGGGGACGGAGAAGGCTAGGTGGGCCTGGCGACGGTTGTCCAGGTTCAAGTACGTAGGCGGGTGGTTTAGGTAAATCCGGACTTTCATTAACGCTGAGATACGATGTCGAGCTACTACGGTAGTGAAGTCATTGATGCCATGCTTCCAGGAAAAGCCTCTAAGCTTCAGATTGTAAGGAATCGTACCCCAAACCGACACAGGTGGTCGGGTAGAGAATACCAAGGCGCTTGAGAGAACTCGGGTGAAGGAACTAGGCAAAATGGTACCGTAACTTCGGGAGAAGGTACGCTCTTATCAGTGAAGTCCCTTGCGGATGGAGCAGACGAGAGTCGCAGATACCAGGTGGCTGCAACTGTTTATTAAAAACACAGCACTGTGCAAAATCGTAAGATGACGTATACGGTGTGACGCCTGCCCGGTGCCGGAAGGTTAATTGATGGGGTTAGACTTCGGTCGAAGCTCTTGATCGAAGCCCCGGTAAACGGCGGCCGTAACTATAACGGTCCTAAGGTAGCGAAATTCCTTGTCGGGTAAGTTCCGACCTGCACGAATGGCGTAATGATGGCCACGCTGTCTCCACCCGAGACTCAGTGAAATTGAAATCGCTGTGAAGATGCAGTGTACCCGCGGCTAGACGGAAAGACCCCGTGAACCTTTACTACAGCTTGGCACTGAACATTGAACCTACATGTGTAGGATAGGTGGGAGACTTTGAAACCGCGTCGCTAGATGTGGTGGAGTCGTCCTTGAAATACCACCCTTGTAGTTTTGATGTTCTAACGTTGGTCCCTGAATCGGGATTACGGACAGTGCCTGGTGGGTAGTTTGACTGGGGCGGTCTCCTCCCAAAGAGTAACGGAGGAGCACGAAGGTGGGCTAAACACGGTTGGACATCGTGTGGTTAGTGCAATGGCATAAGCCCGCTTGACTGCGAGAATGACAATTCGAGCAGGTGCGAAAGCAGGTCATAGTGATCCGGTGGTTCTGAATGGAAGGGCCATCGCTCAACGGATAAAAGGTACTCCGGGGATAACAGGCTGATACCGCCCAAGAGTTCATATCGACGGCGGTGTTTGGCACCTCGATGTCGGCTCATCACATCCTGGGGCTGAAGTCGGTCCCAAGGGTATGGCTGTTCGCCATTTAAAGTGGTACGCGAGCTGGGTTTAGAACGTCGTGAGACAGTTCGGTCCCTATCTGCCGTGGGCGTTGGAAAATTGAAAGGGGCTGCTCCTAGTACGAGAGGACCGGAGTGGACGAACCTCTGGTGTTCGGGTTGTCATGCCAATGGCATTGCCCGGTAGCTAAGTTCGGAATCGATAACCGCTGAAAGCATCTAAGCGGGAAGCGAGCCTTGAGATGAGTTTTCCCTGACGCTTTAAGCGTCCTAAAGGGTTGTCGTAGACTACGACGTTGATAGGCAGGGTGTGTAAGTGCTGCGAGGCATTGAGCTAACCTGTACTAATTGCCCGTGAGGCTTAACCATACAACACCCAAGGGGTTTTGATGGACTCAAAGAAATACCAAACGCTTGAATGAGTTTGAAGAGAACAAAAACAGCTTTCCGAATTTTAAAATTTGCTTGGCGACCATAGCATTGTGGACCCACCTGATTCCATGCCGAACTCAGAAGTGAAACACAATAGCGCCGATGGTAGTGTGGGGCTTCCCCATGTGAGAGTAGGACATCGCCAGGCTTTAATTTCGACTTTGTCTAGTTTCTAGACAAGTCACCATAGAGTTCTAAGTTTTCTTAGTATTTTATGTTGACTTTCAAAGTAGAAAGCGTATTATACGCGTCCTGCTTAAGTGCTAAGGCACTGAAAGCAAAGCTCTTTAACAATTTAAACCTATCAATCTGTGTGGGCACTCGTTGATGAATATCAAAACGTTTTATCGTTAGATAAAACAGATTCTTCGGAATCAAAATTGATTTCAATGAACTGAGTGACCAATACGAATAATTACTTTCTTTATAGAGAGGGGTTATTTGGCACAGTCAATTCATTATCATTCTGTTGGAATGATAATAACTTTAAAATTACACAGTAGTTTTGAAGTCAGTATTCGTTGAGTCACAAAATCTTAAATTGAAGAGTTTGATCATGGCTCAGATTGAACGCTGGCGGCAGGCCTAACACATGCAAGTCGAGCGGAAACGACACTAACAATCCTTCGGGTGCGTTAATGGGCGTCGAGCGGCGGACGGGTGAGTAATGCCTAGGAAATTGCCTTGATGTGGGGGATAACCATTGGAAACGATGGCTAATACCGCATAATGCCTACGGGCCAAAGAGGGGGACCTTCGGGCCTCTCGCGTCAAGATATGCCTAGGTGGGATTAGCTAGTTGGTGAGGTAATGGCTCACCAAGGCGACGATCCCTAGCTGGTCTGAGAGGATGATCAGCCACACTGGAACTGAGACACGGTCCAGACTCCTACGGGAGGCAGCAGTGGGGAATATTGCACAATGGGCGAAAGCCTGATGCAGCCATGCCGCGTGTATGAAGAAGGCCTTCGGGTTGTAAAGTACTTTCAGTTGTGAGGAAGGGGGTAGCGTTAATAGCGCTATCTCTTGACGTTAGCAACAGAAGAAGCACCGGCTAACTCCGTGCCAGCAGCCGCGGTAATACGGAGGGTGCGAGCGTTAATCGGAATTACTGGGCGTAAAGCGCATGCAGGTGGTTCATTAAGTCAGATGTGAAAGCCCGGGGCTCAACCTCGGAACTGCATTTGAAACTGGTGAACTAGAGTACTGTAGAGGGGGGTAGAATTTCAGGTGTAGCGGTGAAATGCGTAGAGATCTGAAGGAATACCAGTGGCGAAGGCGGCCCCCTGGACAGATACTGACACTCAGATGCGAAAGCGTGGGGAGCAAACAGGATTAGATACCCTGGTAGTCCACGCCGTAAACGATGTCTACTTGGAGGTTGTGGCCTTGAGCCGTGGCTTTCGGAGCTAACGCGTTAAGTAGACCGCCTGGGGAGTACGGTCGCAAGATTAAAACTCAAATGAATTGACGGGGGCCCGCACAAGCGGTGGAGCATGTGGTTTAATTCGATGCAACGCGAAGAACCTTACCTACTCTTGACATCCAGAGAAGCCAGCGGAGACGCAGGTGTGCCTTCGGGAGCTCTGAGACAGGTGCTGCATGGCTGTCGTCAGCTCGTGTTGTGAAATGTTGGGTTAAGTCCCGCAACGAGCGCAACCCTTATCCTTGTTTGCCAGCGAGTAATGTCGGGAACTCCAGGGAGACTGCCGGTGATAAACCGGAGGAAGGTGGGGACGACGTCAAGTCATCATGGCCCTTACGAGTAGGGCTACACACGTGCTACAATGGCGCATACAGAGGGCAGCAAGCTAGCGATAGTGAGCGAATCCCAAAAAGTGCGTCGTAGTCCGGATTGGAGTCTGCAACTCGACTCCATGAAGTCGGAATCGCTAGTAATCGTGAATCAGAATGTCACGGTGAATACGTTCCCGGGCCTTGTACACACCGCCCGTCACACCATGGGAGTGGGCTGCAAAAGAAGTGGGTAGTTTAACCTTTCGGGGAGGACGCTCACCACTTTGTGGTTCATGACTGGGGTGAAGTCGTAACAAGGTAGCCCTAGGGGAACCTGGGGCTGGATCACCTCCTTATACGAAGATATCCACGATGAGTGTCCACACAGATTGATTAGGTTTAGAAAGTAAAAGAGACGAAGAACTCCCAAGTTCTTCAATCCAGTGTCCCGTTCGTCTAGAGGCCTAGGACACCGCCCTTTCACGGCGGTAACAGGGGTTCGACTCCCCTACGGGATACCATTGGGTCGTTAGCTCAGTTGGTAGAGCAGTTGACTTTTAATCAATTGGTCGCAGGTTCGAATCCTGCACGACCCACCATTCTTTCTCCGCGAAGGAATTAAAACTATCGTGGGCGATTAGCTCAGTTGGGAGAGCACCTGCCTTACAAGCAGGGGGTCACTGGTTCGAGCCCGGTATCGCCCACCATTCTCTAAATATTCTTGGAAGTTAAAACTCCAAACCACTTCTTATGTCGCTGGTTGGATTTTTCGACTGTGAGAGTCTTTAGAAAATGTGAATTTTAGAACACTGGTTCTTAAAGTCTCATGCTCTTTAACAATTTGGAAAGCTGACTGATTGATTACTTACGAGTAATTCAATCAAATTTAAAAGTTCTCAATGTTTACCTTTTAGGTAAACACAACAAACACATTCAAGTGTCTTGTATTCGAATCAAATTTATTTGATTCACAATTGAGTCCGGCAAACAGTTATCAAGAATTAACCCTTCTTGATGACAACCAAAAACCTTGGTTAGTTGCCATACACTAAGACCCTTTCGGGTTGTATGGTTAAGTGACTAAGCGTACACGGTGGATGCCTTGGCAGTCAGAGGCGATGAAAGGCGTAATAACTTGCGATAAGCCCAGATTAGGTAGTAATAACCTTTTGAGTCTGGGATTCCTGAATGGGGAAACCCACTTACATAAGTAAGTATCCTGTTGTGAATACATAGCAACAGGAGGCAAACCGGGGGAACTGAAACATCTAAGTACCCCGAGGAAGAGAAATCAACCGAGATTCCGAAAGTAGCGGCGAGCGAAATTGGATTAGCCCTTAAGCTTTTAATGATGCAGGTGAAGAGTCTGGAAAGTCTCGCAATAAAGGGTGATAGCCCCGTAACCGACACATCATAATCAGTGAAAACGAGTAGGGCGGGACACGTGATATCCTGTCTGAATATGGGGGGACCATCCTCCAAGGCTAAATACTACTGACTGACCGATAGTGAACCAGTACCGTGAGGGAAAGGCGAAAAGAACCCCTGTGAGGGGAGTGAAATAGAACCTGAAACCGTGTACGTACAAGCAGTAGGAGCACCTTCGTGGTGTGACTGCGTACCTTTTGTATAATGGGTCAGCGACTTAATTTTAGTAGCAAGGTTAACCGTTTAGGGGAGCCGTAGGGAAACCGAGTCTTAACTGGGCGTACAGTTGCTAGGATTAGACCCGAAACCAGGTGATCTAGCCATGGGCAGGTTGAAGGTTGAGTAACATCAACTGGAGGACCGAACCGACTAATGTTGAAAAATTAGCGGATGACTTGTGGCTAGGGGTGAAAGGCCAATCAAACCTGGAGATAGCTGGTTCTCCCCGAAAGCTATTTAGGTAGCGCCTCGGACGAATACTACTGGGGGTAGAGCACTGTTAAGGCTAGGGGGTCATCCCGACTTACCAACCCTTTGCAAACTCCGAATACCAGTAAGTACTATCCGGGAGACACACGGCGGGTGCTAACGTCCGTCGTGGAGAGGGAAACAACCCAGACCGCCAGCTAAGGTCCCAAAGTATAGCTAAGTGGGAAACGATGTGGGAAGGCTCAGACAGCCAGGATGTTGGCTTAGAAGCAGCCATCATTTAAAGAAAGCGTAATAGCTCACTGGTCGAGTCGGCCTGCGCGGAAGATGTAACGGGGCTAAGCTATACACCGAAGCTGCGGCTACGTACCTTAGGGTATGTGGGGTAGGGGAGCGTTCTGTAAGCCGTTGAAGGTGGTCTGTAAGGGCTGCTGGAGGTATCAGAAGTGCGAATGCTGAC
Organism: Vibrio gigantis; assembly: GCF_024347515.1. Taxonomy (NCBI): domain Bacteria; kingdom Pseudomonadati; phylum Pseudomonadota; class Gammaproteobacteria; order Vibrionales; family Vibrionaceae; genus Vibrio; species Vibrio gigantis. The sequence goes on along the minus strand of NZ_AP025492.1, from coordinate 3,391,283 downwards.
ATGAGTAACGATAAAGGGAGTGAAAAACTCCCTCGCCGGAAGACCAAGGGTTCCTGTCCAACGTTAATCGGGGCAGGGTAAGTCGACTCCTAAGGCGAGGCCGAAAGGCGTAGTCGATGGGAAACGGGTTAATATTCCCGTACTTCTTACAATTGCGATGGGGGGACGGAGAAGGCTAGGTGGGCCTGGCGACGGTTGTCCAGGTTCAAGTACGTAGGCGGAAAGTTTAGGTAAATCCGGACTTTCATTAACGCTGAGATACGATGTCGAGCTACTACGGTAGTGAAGTCATTGATGCCATGCTTCCAGGAAAAGCCTCTAAGCTTCAGATTGTAAGGAATCGTACCCCAAACCGACACAGGTGGTCGGGTAGAGAATACCAAGGCGCTTGAGAGAACTCGGGTGAAGGAACTAGGCAAAATGGTACCGTAACTTCGGGAGAAGGTACGCTCTTATCAGTGAAGTCCCTTGCGGATGGAGCAGACGAGAGTCGCAGATACCAGGTGGCTGCAACTGTTTATTAAAAACACAGCACTGTGCAAAATCGTAAGATGACGTATACGGTGTGACGCCTGCCCGGTGCCGGAAGGTTAATTGATGGGGTTAGACTTCGGTCGAAGCTCTTGATCGAAGCCCCGGTAAACGGCGGCCGTAACTATAACGGTCCTAAGGTAGCGAAATTCCTTGTCGGGTAAGTTCCGACCTGCACGAATGGCGTAATGATGGCCACGCTGTCTCCACCCGAGACTCAGTGAAATTGAAATCGCTGTGAAGATGCAGTGTACCCGCGGCTAGACGGAAAGACCCCGTGAACCTTTACTACAGCTTGGCACTGAACATTGAACCTACATGTGTAGGATAGGTGGGAGACTTTGAAACCGCGTCGCTAGATGTGGTGGAGTCGTCCTTGAAATACCACCCTTGTAGTTTTGATGTTCTAACGTTGGTCCCTGAATCGGGATTACGGACAGTGCCTGGTGGGTAGTTTGACTGGGGCGGTCTCCTCCCAAAGAGTAACGGAGGAGCACGAAGGTGGGCTAAACACGGTTGGACATCGTGTGGTTAGTGCAATGGCATAAGCCCGCTTGACTGCGAGAATGACAATTCGAGCAGGTGCGAAAGCAGGTCATAGTGATCCGGTGGTTCTGAATGGAAGGGCCATCGCTCAACGGATAAAAGGTACTCCGGGGATAACAGGCTGATACCGCCCAAGAGTTCATATCGACGGCGGTGTTTGGCACCTCGATGTCGGCTCATCACATCCTGGGGCTGAAGTCGGTCCCAAGGGTATGGCTGTTCGCCATTTAAAGTGGTACGCGAGCTGGGTTTAGAACGTCGTGAGACAGTTCGGTCCCTATCTGCCGTGGGCGTTGGAAAATTGAAAGGGGCTGCTCCTAGTACGAGAGGACCGGAGTGGACGAACCTCTGGTGTTCGGGTTGTCATGCCAATGGCATTGCCCGGTAGCTAAGTTCGGAATCGATAACCGCTGAAAGCATCTAAGCGGGAAGCGAGCCTTGAGATGAGTTTTCCCTGACGCTTTAAGCGTCCTAAAGGGTTGTCGTAGACTACGACGTTGATAGGCAGGGTGTGTAAGTGCTGCGAGGCATTGAGCTAACCTGTACTAATTGCCCGTGAGGCTTAACCATACAACACCCAAGGGGTTTTGATGGACTCAAAGAAATACCAAACGCTTGAATGAGTTTGAAGAGAACAAAAACAGCTTTCCGAATTTTAAAATTTGCTTGGCGACCATAGCATTGTGGACCCACCTGATTCCATGCCGAACTCAGAAGTGAAACACAATAGCGCCGATGGTAGTGTGGGGCTTCCCCATGTGAGAGTAGGACATCGCCAGGCTTTAAATTTGAACACTTGTCAGCGACGACAAGTATTCCACTGCGGAGTGGTAGTTCAGTTGGTTAGAATACCGGCCTGTCACGCCGGGGGTCGCGGGTTCGAGTCCCGTCCACTCCGCCACTTATTAGAAAAGCCCTGCTAGAAATAGCAGGGCTTTTTTACATTTTAAGAAAAGTGTTTCGTCTCTCGAGGAGATCGTGCCAACAGGATTTCTCCTTGCTCGGTGGCCGCATTAAACGCTTTCGCTATTCTCGCTCGTATTAGAAAGCCTAGTCTGACGACTAGGCTTTCGTCGTTTCCGGCATCTGTGTTTTGGAGCTTGGCTACAGATCTTTATCACTACCTATGATGTGTATCTCTGGCCGTGGGGCTGCTGTTCGGTTCTTAGATCTGACGAATCGAGATAGTTACTTCTACTCTTTTAGCTAAGCCAAATAGAACGAATCTAAGAGCTTTAATTTTGAGACACCCGATCACGTTCGTGCGTCGTTGTAGGGAGTGACGAACGTTATTGCTTTAATACGTAGAAGGTAATTGTCGAATATGTTCGTTTTAGTACTAGTTTAACTGCTCTCTATACCTGATAGACGTATCAGGAGCTAAGAAAAAGATAGAATGTTTAGCTCTTCAAGCTACTACACTCACTATTAATAAATAGATATATTGACTCGAAATAACCATCAAGCAAACCTATCTCGCTATCTCGCTATCTCGCTATCTCGCTATCTCGCTATCTCGCTATCTCGCTATCTCGCTATCTCGCTATCTCGCTATCTCGCTATCTCGTAGATACAAAAACGCCTAGCGTTTGCTAGGCGTTGATAAATCATCGACTAAAGTATTTGTTTGAGCACCCTATCTGCTTTCACACGAGTGATTTTACGAATCAATTTCTGAACTTCCATCGGGTAGCTCTCTACCTTGTCTAATTGCTTGTAAGTACAGATAAGCTGAGTATGTTGAAGGATATTATCCACCTCAGCCTGGAACTTATCAGTTAGGTGATGGTAGTTATCTTGAATAAAGATACCGTTCTCTAGATCCAGTTTCCATGCGCGAGGGTTCAAGTTATTGCCTGTTAGTAGCATGTACCGCTTATCGACCCAAATCCCCTTTAGGTGGAAGCTATTTGAATCGTGTTGCCAAAGTCGAATTGAAAGGTTACGACTAGCAATATGAGCTTCATTGGCTTTAGCAAAGCGGCGTAAGTTCAATTCGTAAAGATATGGCAAACCACCAATCGTTTTAAACTCTTCTTCTGGCGAGATAAAGAAATCATTCGCTGTCTTATCGCCAACAACAATGCTGACCTTTACGCCACGCTTAAGCGCTTTCTTCACTTCTTTAGCTAGGCTAGGTGGGAAGTTGAAGTAAGGTGTGCAGATAAAGATTTCATCTTTAGCTTGAGCAACCAGTTGATTGATGCCCTGATTCAGGCGGTTACGTCTCTTACCGATACCAACTAATGGTGTTACAGCCACCTGATCAGGTGAAACATCCTGACCATCGAACTGGTATTGAGATCGTGCTAGTGAAGCACGGAACTGGCGAATGGCCGGCTTAAGCTCTTTAGTAATTGGCTTGTTCTTATCAGCCAAGTCATAAACAGCGCTGTCTGAGATCATCTGTTCATGTACGTAGGTAAACATTGAATCAGCAAGTGCAGCGTTGTTTAAAACGTGGTAGCGATCAAAGCGATAGCGGTCGTGATAGTTCAGGTAGATATTGTTAAGGCTTGCACCGCTGTATATTACGCTGTCATCGATGATAAAGCCTTTTAAGTGCAATACGCCAAAGACTTCTTTACCGCGCACAGGGATGCCATAGACAGGAACAGAGTGCTGGTATTTTTCAGCGAACTCTTTATACATGGCAGCATTGCCTTCAGAAGACTCTGCGCCAATCAATCCACGCTGCGCACGGTGCCAATCGACACAAACGCTCACGTCTAGTTCTGGATTTTTTTGCTTTGCTTCATATAAGGCAGTTAGGATCTCACGGCCAGCTTCATCATCTTCAAGATACAAAGCAACTAAACTAATGCGAGTTGTTGCGCGAGATATCTCATCAAGTAGACGAGTTCGAAACTCTTGCGCTGATAGTAGTACTTCAAACTTGTCAGGATTCTGCGCTATGGTTGGCAACTGTATGAATGGATTCCTACTGGCAATCATATTGACTGTTTTACCTTAAAAATATGCAAAATTGCGAACCTTTAATTTTACCAAAGGGATAGCATCAAATACTAGATAATCGAGGCATTCTCTAACAATTTTGCTGATAATGCATAGGAATGAGATCTTTTCCGCTATTCGAATAGCGCTCGTATAAAACTCTTAAACCATTTGGTAGGTCTTTAGGGGCTACTCGTATGAATTTGTGTCGCGTGTAAAAATTGATGAGATGAGCGTACGCAAAGCAGTAATCGTCTTCCGTTAACGTATGTTTCGCACAATAGTTCATAAGCTGAGAGCCTAATTGCTTACCACGATGCTGTTTTGATATCGCCATACCGGTCAGTAAGCGATTATTTTCTATTGTCCGAAAGCGCACGACACCGCACAGCTCGTTGTCCAGTAATAACGAATAGATCAGTTCGCTCTTATTCGCTTTTCCCGTTGGATAATGTTCTTTATAGAAGCGTTTAACTAGGGGGACCTTTACTGGGTCTAATTGGGTAATGATGACATTGTTCATTCAGTCACTGCGCCATTGGTTTATCTGCTGTAGAATGACCGCAGTGTAAGTTAATTGAATATCGCCATGCAATTCCATCTCAATGCTAGTTTAAAAAATGTTCATACTTTTTCCATCGATCAGACGTGTGATGCGTTGGTTGAAGTGACCACCATCGAAGAACTGATATCGCTTTACAAAGACCCCAAATGGTCAGCTTTACCTAAGTTAATACTGGGTAAGGGCAGTAATATGCTTTTTACTGAGCACTTCGCAGGCTTGATTATTGTGAACCAGTTAGCTGGGATTACGCTAACAGACACAGATAGTCATTACCATCTACATGTTAATGGTGGTGAGGATTGGCCTAGCTTGGTTAAGTGGAGTGTTGATAAAGGGCTTGGCGGCTTAGAAAATCTAGCAATGATACCGGGTTGCTCAGGCTCAGCACCTATTCAGAATATTGGTGCGTACGGCGTTGAGCTGCAAGACGTATGTGAATACGTCGATATTCTGTGTCTGGATACTTATACAGTTAAGCGATTAAGCAAAGAGGAATGCCTCTTTGGTTACCGAGATTCCATTTTTAAACACGCGCTTTATGGCAAAGCGATTGTTGTCGCGATTGGTTTAACACTACCGAAAGAGTGGAAGCCATGTAACCATTACGGTCCGCTTAAAAGCCTGCCAGCAGAAACACTTTCTCCTAGCTCGATATTCAATGAAGTATGTGCCATTCGTTCGAGCAAACTTCCAGATCCTTCAATACAAGGCAATGCTGGAAGCTTTTTCAAAAATCCCGTGATCACCAAAGATCATTTTGATCGCCTGTTAGCTCTGTACCCAAACATCGTCGGTTATGAGAGCAATGATATGATCAAAGTTGCTGCTGGGTGGTTGATTGATCAATGCCAGTTTAAAGGTGTTACTGAAGGCGGCGCTCAAGTTCACCCAAACCAAGCACTGGTTATCATTAATTATGATCAAGCTTCAGCTATCGATATCCTTAAGCTTGCTGACCGAGTTCGTCAATCTGTCCTGAACAAGTTCGATATTCAGCTGGAGCACGAAGTCCGCTTTATGGGTAGAGATAGCGAGACAAACCTAGATAGAGCCTTGGAGGCGTTAGTATGAGGGAGCACAGTACTAAGCTGGCACTACTAAAATGTCTTTCCGATGGTGAGTTTCATTCTGGAGAAGATCTCGGCGAGATGATAGGCGTATCACGAGCGGCTATCAGTAAGCACATTAAAGGTATCCAAGAATGGGGCTTAGATATCTACCGAGTACAAGGTAAGGGCTACAAACTAGCTAATCAGTTAGACATGCTTGACCAAGAAAAATTGTCAGCTCCAAGTCCCGACGCTTCGCTTGAGCTGATCCCAATCATTGGCTCTACAAACCAACACTTGTTAGATCGTACGAATATTCTCGAATCTGGCTCGGTTTGTGTTGCTGAATATCAAGCTGCTGGCCGTGGACGTCGTGGGAGAGAGTGGGTATCACCATTTGGTGCAAACCTATACCTTTCAATGTACTGGAGGCTTGACGCCGGTATGGCTGCTGCAATGGGCTTAAGCCTTGTTGTTGGCGTTGCGGTTGTAGAGGCTTTGGAAGAGATGGGGGTTGAAGGCATCAAGCTTAAGTGGCCGAATGACTTATACCATAATGACAAGAAGCTCGCAGGTATCTTGGTAGAGCTCTCTGGACAATCGGGTGGCGCAGCTCATATTGTTATTGGTTTAGGGCTGAATTTATCAATGGATCCAACAACATCAGGTATTGGTCAACCGTGGACTTCTCTTAGAGAAGTGTGTGACGGAAAGGTGCCCGATCGTAACCAATTAGCGCAGGCTCTTATCAATGCTTGGGACAAGTCTCTTGTGGATTATGAACTTAAAGGAATGTCCAATTTTGTAGAACGTTGGAATCGCTTAGATAATTTCTTAGGTCGCAATGTTAGGTTGATTATTGGACCTCGAGAAATCGAAGGTGTTGTTCAAGGCATCGATGAACAAGGTGCCGTGTTACTCAAAACTGAGAATGGCATAGAGAGTTATATTGGTGGCGAAATTTCGCTACGAAAAGGGGATTAAGGCGTTACTATTTTCTGAGTAACACTTCTTCAACCATGTGATCTGCGCCTTTTCGCAGGATGAGGTGCGCTCTTTCTCTTGTCGGAAGGATATTTTGTTCAAGGTTCAAGCCATTTATTGAACTCCAGATACCTTCCGCTTTGTCCAGTGCAGCTTGGTTAGATAACTTAGTGTAATGACTAAAGTACGAGCCAGGTTTGGTAAACGCGCCATCGCGGAACTTCATAAAACGATTGATGTACCACTCTTTGATCTGCTGGCTGTCAGCATCAACATAGAGTGAGAAATCAAGGAAGTCTGAAATAAACACACGATGTGGCTCGTGTGGGTAGTTCATGCCACTCTGTAAGACATTAAGCCCTTCAATAATAAGCACATCGGGTAGGTCGACACACTTAACATCGTCAGTAATGTTGTAAGTTAGGTGTGAGTATACCGGTGCAGTGACATTTCGTTTGCACGCCTTCACATCCGAGACAAAGTTCACGAGACGCTTGATGTCGTAAGACTCAGGGAAGCCTTTCTTACTCATCAACCCTTTCTCTTCCAACACTTCATTTGGGTACAAGAAACCGTCTGTTGTCACTAGCTCAACTTTGGGGTGGTTCTCCCAACGAGAGAGTAGGGCTTTAAGCAGGCGCGCAGTCGTGCTCTTACCAACAGCAACACTACCTGCAATCCCGATGATAAAAGGTGGCGCTTTCTCTTTCTTATCTAGGAACTCATGAAGTACCGAGTTTCGGTTTTGTCTGGCTGCCACATATAGATTCAACAGGCGAGAAAGTGGTAGATAGATCTCCACTGCCTCTTCCATTGTGAGTTTTTCATTGATGCCTTGAAGCTCTTTTAAGTCGCTTTCAGAAAGTGTCATCGGAACTAAATTCCTTAGCTCAGACCAGCGCTCGCGGTCAAATGACATAAATGGGCTCATACAAAACTCTATAGTGGATAACAAAACAAGTGCATGGAAAATACATCAAGCGATAGATAAATAAAATATCTTCCTGTGCTAGATGCGGGTTAAAGATGGAAACCTTGAGCTAAATAGCCGTATGTAGGAGTTTAGTAAGAGAATTTTGCACTTTTTTTCAATTTACTATTGCAAGGTGGAAAATCATTCAATAAAATGCGCCCCACTTGTGCCGACTTAGCTCAGTAGGTAGAGCAACTGACTTGTAATCAGTAGGTCACCAGTTCGATTCCGGTAGTCGGCACCACTTTCTCCCTTCCTTCTAAGGCAAGCGAGAGAAAGCTCAAAATTTGGAGAGGTTCCCGAGTGGCCAAAGGGAGCAGACTGTAAATCTGTTGGCACTGCCTTCGATGGTTCGAATCCGTCCCTCTCCACCATATTCTAAAGGTTAAATAGCTCAAACAGAGTTACGTGTTGCGTGCATCGTATAATGGCTATTACCTCAGCCTTCCAAGCTGATGATGCGGGTTCGATTCCCGCTGCACGCTCCAACTCATTTTGTGTGCTGATATAGCTCAGTCGGTAGAGCGCACCCTTGGTAAGGGTGAGGTCCCCAGTTCGACTCTGGGTATTAGCACCAGTCTAAAGCTTCTTCTCCTTTAATAAAGAAAACCATTTTTTTGGTTGCGTGGTCTTATTTTAAGCCACCTAATCCGTACCTAGAGGGACACCCCATGTCTAAAGAAAAATTTGAACGTACGAAACCGCACGTAAACGTTGGTACTATCGGCCACGTTGACCACGGTAAAACAACTCTAACTGCTGCTATCTGTACTACACTTGCAAAAGTGTACGGCGGTGTTGCTAAAGATTTCGCATCTATCGATAACGCTCCAGAAGAGCGCGAGCGTGGTATCACAATCGCAACTTCTCACGTTGAGTACGATACTCCAGCACGTCACTACGCACACGTAGACTGTCCAGGACACGCGGATTATGTTAAAAACATGATCACTGGTGCTGCACAAATGGACGGCGGTATCCTAGTTGTTGCTGCGACTGACGGCCCTATGCCTCAAACTCGTGAGCACATCCTACTTGGTCGTCAAGTTGGTATCCCTTACATCATCGTATTCATGAACAAATGTGACATGGTTGATGACGAAGAGCTACTTGAGCTAGTTGAGATGGAAGTTCGTGAACTTCTTTCTGAATACGACTTCCCAGGTGATGACCTACCAGTTATCCAAGGTTCTGCACTTGGCGCACTAAACGGCGAGAAGCAGTGGGAAGACAAGATCGTTGAGCTTGCAGAAGCACTAGATTCTTACATTCCTGAGCCAGAGCGTGCAGTAGACCAACCGTTCCTACTACCAATTGAAGATGTATTCTCAATTCAAGGTCGTGGTACTGTTGTAACTGGTCGTATCGAGCGCGGTATCCTACGTGTAGGTGACGAAGTAGAAATCGTTGGTATCAAAGAGACTACTCTTACTACTTGTACTGGTGTTGAAATGTTCCGTAAACTGCTTGACGAAGGTCGTGCAGGTGAGAACGTTGGTGCACTTCTACGTGGTACTAAGCGTGATGACGTTGAACGTGGTCAAGTACTTTCTGCGAAAGGTTCTATCAACCCACACACTAAGTTTGAGTCTGAAGTATACGTACTTTCTAAAGACGAAGGCGGCCGTCACACTCCTTTCTTCAAAGGTTACCGTCCACAGTTCTACTTCCGTACAACTGACGTAACAGGCGACATCACTCTACCAGAAGGCGTAGAAATGGTAATGCCAGGTGACAACGTTCAAATGACTGTTGAGCTAATCGCTCCAATCGCAATGGACGAAGGTCTACGTTTCGCAATCCGCGAAGGTGGCCGTACAGTTGGTGCTGGTGTTGTAGCTAAAATCTTTGCATAAGATTTGACGAACCACTAGTAAAAAGGGCATCATTTGATGCCCTTTTTCTGCGCTGAAAAAAGAGTTGAGCGATTTGACATCAAATTCGGCTCTTAGCAAAGAATTAAACGGTCTTTTTGACTAAAATGACTGTTAGATGTGTTGTTTTGCAACGCAAAGGAATGTGCCCTGCAACAGCGGGGTTATTGTCGTCTATATTTAAGACTTATCACAGGTTGGTTTTATGAAAGCAAACGCTGAAACTCCTGATAGCTCAAGTGCAGCAGATACAATGAAGTGGATTGTCGCTTTTGTTCTGTTGGCTGCTGCTGTTGTGGGTAATTACCTGTATGGTGAATTGTCTGTTGTAATTCGCGCTGCAGGTGTAGTTGTGCTGATTGCTGCCGCACTAGGCGTTGCAGCAACAACAACTAAAGGTAAAGCTGCGATCGATTTTGCAAAAGAATCTCGTATGGAGATTCGTAAAGTTGTTTGGCCTACTCGCCAAGAAACTATGCAAACTACATTGATCGTTTTAGCTGTATGTATTGTTATGTCTCTAGTGCTTTGGGGAATTGACGGCATTATGGTCCGTCTAGTTTCTCTAGCAACTGGGGTGTAGAGGGTTCTGATTCATGAGTGAAGCTCCAAAAAAACGTTGGTATGTAGTTCAAGCCTTTTCTGGCTTTGAAGGTCGTGTTGCACAGTCGCTACGCGAACATATTAAAATGCACAACATGGAAGAACTATTTGGCGATGTGCTAGTACCTACTGAAGAAGTAGTGGAAATGCGTGCAGGCCAACGTCGTAAAAGTGAACGTAAATTCTTCCCTGGCTACGTATTAGTTCAAATGATCATGAATGATGAATCATGGCACTTAGTACGCAGCATTCCGCGTGTTATGGGCTTCATTGGTGGTACCTCTGATCGTCCTGCACCAATCACTGATAAAGAAGCTGATGCTATCTTGAACCGTCTAGAGAAAGCGAGCGAGTCTCCACGTCCTAAGACAATGTTCGAAGCGGGTGAAGTGGTTCGTGTGAACGATGGTCCATTTGCTGACTTCAACGGTACTGTTGAAGAAGTAGATTACGAGAAAAGCCGCATTAAGGTATCTGTATCGATCTTTGGTCGTGCAACACCGGTTGAACTTGAATTTGGTCAGGTTGAAAAACTGGACTAAAACTCTGACCTTTGAGCAAGCTGTGGATAAATACTTCATAAGTTGTTCAAAATAAAAGAGTATAAAAAATCACCTTTTTAGGGTTGTTAAAGGCGCGAATTATGATTATAATTTCGCGCCTTTTTGCTTCTGTGGAAGTAAAAAGAGTTAATTGAATTTATGGGGAGCTCGCCTTACGGCTAGCGCATGTACCCAAAATATTAGGAAATATCATGGCTAAGAAAGTTGAAGCTTATATCAAACTGCAAGTTGCAGCTGGTATGGCAAACCCAAGTCCACCGGTTGGTCCTGCTCTAGGTCAACACGGCGTGAACATCATGGAATTCTGTAAAGCGTTCAACGCAAAAACAGAATCTGTTGAGAAAGGTCTACCTACTCCAGTAGTTATTACTGTTTACAACGACCGTTCTTTCACGTTCGTAACTAAGACTCCACCTGCTGCTGTTCTTCTTAAGAAAGCTGCTGGCGTTAAGTCTGGTTCAGGTCGTCCAAACACTGAGAAAGTTGGTACTGTAACTGACGCTCAAGTTCAGGAAATCGCAGAAACTAAAGCTGCTGATATGACTGGTGCTGACATCGAAGCAATGAAGCGTTCTATTGCTGGTACTGCTCGTTCAATGGGCCTAGTGGTAGAGGGATAAGATCATGGCTAAACTTACTAAGCGTATGCGCGTAATTCGCGACAAAGTTGACGCGACTAAAGAATACGAAATCAACGAAGCTGTTGCTCTTCTTAAAGAACTAGCTACTGCTAAATTCGTTGAGTCTGTAGATGTTGCTGTTAACCTAGGCATCGATGCTCGTAAATCTGACCAAAACGTTCGTGGCGCAACTGTGCTACCTCACGGTACTGGCCGTGACATCCGCGTTGCTGTGTTCACTCAAGGTGCAAACGCAGAAGCAGCTAAAGCAGCTGGCGCAGATATCGTTGGTATGGAAGATCTTGCTGAGCAAGTGAAAAAAGGCGAAATGAACTTCGACGTTGTTGTTGCTTCTCCAGATGCAATGCGTGTTGTTGGTCAACTAGGTACAATCCTAGGTCCACGCGGCCTTATGCCAAACCCTAAAGTTGGTACTGTAACTCCTAACGTTGCTGAAGCAGTTAAGAACGCTAAAGCTGGTCAGGTTCGTTACCGTAACGACAAGAACGGCATCATCCACACTACTATCGGTAAAGCATCTTTCGAAGCTAACCAGCTTCAAGAGAACCTAGAAGCTCTTCTAGTTGCTCTTAAGAAAGCTAAGCCTTCTTCAGCTAAGGGTACTTACCTGAAGAAAGTAAGCATCTCTACTACGATGGGTGCTGGTGTTGCTGTTGATCAAGCTAGTCTTGACACTCAAGCAAACTAATTTGCTTAGGCGCAGATTTAGTGTATACTTCTGCGCCTAATATTTGTGGTTGGGTGGTTTTAAAGCAATTTGAAATCATCTATCCCAAGACCGTAGGCGCTGTCGATTTTCATTAGATTATTGATGGCTTAATAAAACCTACGTAGGCGATGTTGTGGTTTGAGGTGAATTTATTCATTTTTAAATAACATCGTAAACGCTCATTACATTTTGTATTGAGTGCTGTAATCACAACCAGAGGTTAATCCAAATGGCTTTAAATCTTCAAGACAAAAAAGCAATTGTTGCTGAAGTCAACGAAGCTGCCAGTGGTGCACTTTCTGCAGTTGTAGCTGATTCTCGTGGCGTTGAAGTTGGCGCAATGACTTCTCTACGTAAACAAGCTCGCGAAGCGGGTGTTTACATGAAAGTTGTTCGTAACACACTAGCACGCCGTGCGGTTCAGGGTACAGACTACGAGTGTCTAGTAGACACTTTCACTGGTCCAACTCTGATCGCATTCTCTAATGAGCACCCAGGTGCTGCAGCGCGTCTTTTCAAAGACTTCGCTAAAGAGAATAAAGATTTCGAGATCAAAGCTGCTGCATTTGAAGGCGCAGTTACTGATGCTGAAGTACTAGCGACACTACCAACTTACGACGAAGCTATCGCACGCCTAATGATGTGCATGAAAGAAGCTTCTGCTGGCAAGCTGGTTCGTACTATCGCTGCTGTTCGCGACCAAAAAGAAGAAGCTGCGGCATAAGCCTTGCTTTTCACTGGTTGCTATTTAAACTTATTGTTGACTTAAAAGAGAATTGTTATGTCTATTACTAACGAGCAAATCCTAGACGCAGTTGCAGAAATGTCTGTAATGCAAGTTGTTGAGCTTATCGAAGCTATGGAAGAGAAATTCGGCGTTACTGCAGCTGCTGCTGTTGTAGCTGGCGGCGCAGCTGGCGGCGACGCTGCTGCTGAGCAAACTGAATTCGACGTTATCCTAACTGCTGCTGGCGCTAACAAAGTACAAGTTATCAAAGCTGTACGTGGCGCAACTGGCCTAGGTCTTAAAGAAGCTAAAGGTCTTGTAGACTCAGCTCCTGCAGCGCTTAAAGAAGGCGTTGACAAAGCTGAAGCTGAAGCTCTTAAAGCACAGCTAGAAGAAGCTGGCGCTTCTGTTGAAATCAAGTAATTATTACTTAATTTCTTAGCCGCAAGGCTAATGGCTGGTGGTTTATTAACCACCGGCCTTTTTGCGCTGTAGGGCTATGACGAATTTTCCGCTGTTTAACCGTCATAATCCGAGCAAAAAAACAGTCATTTTTTCGAAATGATTGTTCACTACAGTAAACAGCTGTTTGTCACCGCCCCCTCTTGAAGAGTGTTTTGGGTGGTTTGGGTCACTTATCAGCGAGCTGAGGAACCCCATGGTTTACTCTTATACCGAGAAAAAGCGCATCCGTAAGGATTTTGGTACTCGTCCACAAGTTTTGGACATTCCATACCTGTTATCGATCCAGCTTGATTCTTTCGACAAATTCATCGAACAGGATCCAGAAGGTCAATACGGTCTTGAAGCTGCTTTCCGTTCTGTATTTCCAATTCAGAGCTACAACGGCAATTCTGAGCTGCAATACGTTAGCTACCGTCTTGGTGAGCCAGTTTTTGACGTTAAAGAATGTCAAATCCGCGGTGTTACTTACTCAAAGCCACTACGCGTAAAACTACGTCTAGTTATCTTTGATCGAGATGCACCAGCAGGTACTGTAAAAGACATTAAAGAACAAGAAGTCTACATGGGCGAAATTCCGCTTATGACAGACAATGGTACTTTCGTAATTAATGGTACCGAGAGGGTTATCGTATCCCAGCTGCACCGAAGCCCAGGCGTGTTCTTCGACAGTGATAAGGGTAAGACCCACTCATCAGGTAAAGTTCTTTATAACGCACGTGTAATTCCTTACCGTGGCTCATGGTTAGACTTTGAGTTCGACCCTAAGGATAACTTATTCGTACGTATCGACCGTCGTCGTAAGCTACCAGCATCGATTATTCTTCGTGCACTTGGTAAATCGACTGAAGAGATCCTAGATCTGTTCTTCGACAAGGTGAACTTCGAAGTTAAAGACCAAACTCTTCTTATGGAGTTGGTTCCTGATCGTCTACGTGGTGAAACTGCGTCATTCGACATCGAAGCAAACGGTAAAACTTACGTTGAGACTGGTCGTCGTGTTACTGCTCGTCATATCCGTCAGCTTGAAAAAGATGGCGTTGAGCACATCGAAGTACCAGTTGAGTACATCGTTGGTAAAGTTGCATCTAAAGATTACATCAATGAAGCAACTGGCGAGATCATCGTTGGCGCGAACCAAGAGATTAGCCTAGAAGCACTTGCTAACCTGTCTCAAGCAGGTCACAAGGCTCTACAAACTCTGTTCACGAATGACCTAGATCACGGTCCATTCATGTCAGACACTCTACGTGCAGATAGCACAGTAGATCGCATCTCTGCATTGGTAGAAATCTACCGCATGATGCGTCCTGGCGAGCCACCAACGAAAGAAGCTGCAGAATCTCTATTCGAAAGCCTATTCTTCTCTGAAGAACGTTACGACCTATCAACTGTAGGCCGTATGAAGTTCAACAGCTCTATTGAGCGTGAAGAAGAAGAAGAGCGCGGTACTCTGGATGAATCAGACATCATCGAAGTGATGAAGAAGCTGATCGGTATCCGTAACGGTATTGGTGAAGTGGACGATATCGACCACCTTGGCAACCGTCGTATTCGTTCTGTAGGTGAAATGGCAGAAAACCAATTCCGTGTTGGTCTAGTTCGTGTAGAACGTGCCGTTAAAGAGCGCCTAAGCCTTGGTGACCTTGATGCAATCATGCCTCAAGATCTTATCAACGCTAAGCCGATCTCTGCTGCAGTTAAAGAATTCTTTGGCTCTTCACAGCTTTCACAGTTCATGGACCAAAACAACCCATTGTCAGAAGTTACGCACAAACGTCGTATCTCTGCTTTAGGTCCTGGTGGTCTTACTCGTGAGCGCGCAGGCTTCGAAGTACGTGACGTTCACGTAACTCACTACGGTCGTCTATGTCCGATCGAAACGCCTGAAGGCCCAAACATCGGTCTAATTAACTCGCTATCTGCGTTTGCACGTTGTAACGATTACGGTTTCCTAGAAACTCCGTACCGTCGTGTAGTAGATGGTGTAGTAACAGAAGAAGTTGATTACCTGTCTGCAATCCAGGAAGGTCAATTCGTAATCGCGCAAGCAAACACTATTCTTACTGAAGAAGGTACGTTTGCAGATGAGCTAATCACAGCTCGTCAAAAAGGTGAATCTGGTCTTCACCCACGCGATCACGTTGACTACATGGACGTTGCGACAAACCAAGTAGTATCTATCGCTGCTTCGCTTATCCCGTTCCTAGAACACGATGATGCGAACCGTGCATTGATGGGTGCCAACATGCAACGTCAAGCTGTACCAACACTTAAGGCTGATAAGCCTCTAGTAGGTACTGGTATCGAACGTAACATCGCAGTTGACTCTGGTGTTACAGCGGTTGCTAAACGTGGTGGTCAAGTTCAGTCTGTAGACGCTTCTCGTATCGTAGTTAAGGTTAACGAAGATGAATTGGTACCTGGCGAAGCTGGTATCGATATCTACAACCTAACTAAGTACACGCGTTCGAACCAAAACACATGTATTAACCAACGTCCAACTGTACTTCCTGGTGAACCAGTTGCACGCGGCGATGTTCTTGCTGATGGTCCTTCAACAGACCTTGGTGAACTTGCTCTTGGCCAAAACATGCGTATCGCATTCATGCCTTGGAACGGTTACAACTTCGAAGACTCGATCTTAGTATCTGAGCGCGTAGTTCAAGAAGACCGTTTCACGACAATCCACATTCAAGAACTATCTTGTGTGGCTCGTGATACTAAGCTGGGCTCTGAAGAGATCACAGCTGATATTCCAAACGTAGGTGAGTCTGCTCTGTCTAAACTAGACGAGTCAGGTATCGTTTACATTGGTGCTGAAGTTAAGGGTGGCGACATCCTAGTTGGTAAAGTAACACCTAAAGGTGAAACTCAACTGACACCTGAAGAGAAGCTACTACGTGCAATCTTCGGTGAGAAAGCATCTGATGTTAAAGATACTTCTCTACGTGTACCAAACTCTGTTTCGGGTACTATCATCGATGTACAAGTCTTCACTCGCGATGGCGTAGAGAAAGACAAGCGTGCACTTGAAATCGAACAGATGCAGCTTAAAGAAGCGAAGAAAGACCTAACTGAAGAGTTCCAAATTCTTGAGGGTGGCCTTCTTAACCGTGTTAAAGCTGTACTTCTGTCTGGTGGTTACTCTGAAGCTAAGCTTGATACTATCGGTCGTAAGCAATGGCTAGAGCAAGTTCTAGAAGACGATGCGCTACAAACACAGCTTGAGCAACTTGCTGAGCAGTGGGATGAGCTAAAAGCAGACTTCGATAAGAAGTTTGAAACTAAGCGTCGTAAAATCACTCAAGGTGATGATCTAGCGCCTGGCGTTCTTAAGATTGTTAAAGTTTACCTAGCGGTTAAACGTCGTATCCAGCCTGGTGATAAGATGGCCGGTCGTCACGGTAACAAAGGTGTAATCTCTAAGATTAACCCTGTTGAAGACATGCCATACGATGAGAAAGGTCAACCTGTAGACATCGTACTTAACCCGTTGGGTGTACCATCGCGTATGAACATCGGTCAGATCCTAGAAGTTCACTTAGGTTTGGCTGCTAAAGGTATCGGTGACAAGATCAACCAAATGGTTAAGGAGCAACAAGAACTGCATAAGTTCCGTGAGTTCCTACAGAAGGTTTATGATCTTGGTGATACTCGTCAGAAAGTTGATATTGCTGAACTGTCTGATGATCAAGTTCGTACACTGATCAAGAACCTACGTGGCGGTCTACCGATTGCTACTCCTGTGTTCGACGGTGCTTCAGAAGCGTTAATCAAAGAACTACTTAAACTGGGTGATCTGCCAGAATCTGGTCAGCTTAAACTGTTTGATGGTCGTACTGGTGATTCGTTTGAGCGTCCTGTAACTGTTGGTTACATGTACATGCTGAAACTGAACCACTTGGTTGATGACAAGATGCATGCTCGTTCAACTGGTTCTTACAGCCTAGTAACTCAGCAACCACTTGGTGGTAAAGCTCAGTTCGGTGGTCAGCGTTTCGGTGAGATGGAAGTATGGGCACTAGAAGCATACGGTGCAGCATATACTCTACAAGAAATGCTAACAGTTAAGTCAGATGACGTTAACGGCCGTACTAAGATGTATAAGAACATCGTAGACGGTAACCATAGCATGGAACCTGGCATGCCAGAGTCGTTCAACGTACTGTTGAAAGAGATTCGCTCGCTAGGTATCAACATCGAGCTAGAAGACGAAGAGTAATCCCTCCTCTTTTTAAAAGAAGATAGGATTATTTGGTAAAAGGGAGCTTGCTACAGCAGTGAGCTCCTTTAACTCCTTACAGGAGCTGAATGTGAAAGACTTATTAAACTTTCTAAAAGCACAGCATAAGACCGAAGAATTTGATGCAATCAAAATCGGTCTATCTTCACCAGACATGATCCGTTCATGGTCTTTTGGTGAAGTTAAAAAGCCGGAAACAATTAACTATCGTACGTTCAAACCTGAGCGTGATGGTCTGTTCTGTGCACGTATTTTTGGTCCAGTTAAAGACTACGAATGTCTTTGTGGCAAATACAAGCGCCTGAAGCACCGTGGTGTTATCTGTGAGAAGTGTGGCGTTGAAGTTACACAAACTAAAGTTCGTCGTGACCGTATGGGCCACATCGAGCTAGCTTCACCAGTTGCTCACATCTGGTTCCTAAAATCACTACCGTCTCGTATCGGTCTACTAATGGATATCCCTCTACGTGATATCGAACGTGTTCTTTACTTCGAGATGTACGTAGTAACTGAACCAGGTATGACTGATCTAGAAAAATCTCAGATGCTTACTGAAGAAGAGTATCTGGATCGTCTAGAAGAGTGGGGTGACGAATTCACTGCTAAGATGGGTGCTGAAGCGATCAAAGATCTGCTTGCAACAATGGACCTTCATCAAGAAGTGGAAGAAATGCGCGAAGAGTTAGAAACAACTAACTCAGAAACTAAGCGTAAAAAAGTTACTAAGCGCCTGAAGCTAGTTGAAGCGTTTATTGCATCGGGTAACGATCCGCAATGGATGATTCTGACTGTACTTCCGGTTCTGCCGCCAGATCTACGTCCTCTAGTACCACTAGATGGCGGTCGTTTTGCGACTTCAGATCTGAACGACCTTTACCGTCGTGTGATCAACCGTAACAACCGTTTGAAGCGTCTTCTAGAGCTAGCTGCTCCGGACATCATCGTACGTAACGAAAAGCGTATGCTGCAAGAGTCTGTTGATGCACTTCTAGATAACGGTCGTCGTGGTCGTGCTATCACTGGTTCTAACAAGCGTCCTCTGAAATCTCTTGCTGATATGATCAAGGGTAAACAAGGTCGTTTCCGTCAGAACCTTCTAGGTAAACGTGTAGACTACTCTGGCCGTTCTGTAATCACAGTAGGTCCATACCTTCGTCTACATCAGTGTGGTCTTCCTAAGAAGATGGCACTTGAGCTATTTAAGCCGTTCATCTACAGCAAGCTAGAAACTCGTGGCATGGCTACGACAATCAAAGCTGCTAAGAAGATGGTAGAGCGCGAAGAAGCTATCGTTTGGGATATCCTAGATGAAGTAATCCGCGAACACCCAGTACTACTTAACCGTGCACCTACACTTCACCGTCTAGGTATCCAAGCGTTTGAACCAGTACTAATCGAAGGTAAAGCGATTCAGCTTCACCCACTAGTGTGTGCGGCATACAACGCCGACTTCGATGGTGACCAAATGGCGGTACACGTGCCTCTAACTCTAGAAGCACAGCTTGAAGCACGTACTCTGATGATGTCAACGAATAACATTCTGTCGCCAGCGTCAGGTGATCCGATCATCGTACCTTCTCAGGACGTTGTATTGGGTCTTTACTACATGACACGTGACAAGATCAACGTGAAAGGCGAAGGTATGTACCTTGCTGGCCCTGCTGAGGCTGAAAAGGCATACCGTACTAAGACTGCTGAGCTACACGCTCGCGTTAAAGTACGTATCACCGAGACTGTAGTAGATGAAGATGGTAACAGCACTACTGAAACGAAGATGGTTGATACAACTGTCGGCCGTGCAATGCTATGGCAAATCGTTCCAGCTGGCCTACCGTACAGCATCGTTAACCAAAAGTTAGGTAAGAAGCAGATCTCTACTCTTCTTAACGAGTGTTACCGTAAGCTTGGTCTGAAAGATACAGTAGTATTTGCTGACCAAATCATGTACGCAGGTTTTGCATACGCTGCACTTTCTGGTGTTTCTGTAGGTATCGACGATATGGTTGTACCTCAAGCGAAATACGATGAAATTGAATCTGCTGAAGAAGAAGTTCGTGAAATCCAAGAGCAATTCCAATCTGGTCTTGTTACTGCGGGTGAGCGTTACAACAAAGTTATCGATATCTGGGCATCTACGAATGACCGTGTTGCGAAAGCAATGATGGATAACCTTTCTTCTGAAACTGTTATTAACCGTGACGGCGAAGAAGAACAGCAAGAATCGTTCAACAGCATCTACATGATGGCCGACTCGGGCGCACGTGGTTCTGCAGCTCAGATTCGTCAGCTAGCAGGTATGCGTGGTCTGATGGCGCGTCCAGATGGTTCAATCATCGAAACGCCGATCACAGCGAACTTTAAAGAAGGTCTAAACGTCCTTCAGTACTTTATCTCAACGCACGGTGCTCGTAAGGGTCTTGCGGATACAGCACTGAAAACAGCAAACTCGGGTTACCTAACTCGTCGTCTAGTAGACGTTGCTCAAGACGTTGTAGTACACGAACATGACTGTGGCACGCATGAAGGTATCGACATGATGCCTCACATCGAAGGTGGTGACGTTAAAGTTGCACTTTCTGAGCTTGCTCTAGGTCGTGTAGTTGCTGAAGACGTTCTTAAGCCGGGTACTGAAGATGTACTGATTCCACGTAATACTCTGATTGATGAGAAGTGGTGTCAGATCATGGAAGACAACTCAGTAGATAGCATGAAAGTGCGCTCTGTTGTTACCTGTGATGCAGACTTCGGTTGTTGTGCACAGTGTTACGGTCGTGACCTAGCACGTGGTCACCTAGTGAACCAAGGTGAAGCAGTTGGTGTTATCGCTGCACAATCTATCGGTGAACCGGGTACACAGCTAACGATGCGTACGTTCCACATCGGTGGTGCGGCATCTACTGCAGCAGCAGAGAACAGCATCCAAGCTAAGACAACTGGTACTGTGAAACTTCACAATGCTAAGTTCGTAGTTAACAAAGATAAGAAACTGGTTATCACTTCTCGTGCATCTGAGATGACGATTATTGATGAATTCGGCCGTACTAAAGAGAAGCACAAACTTCCTTACGGTTCGATGCTAACCAAAGGCGACAACGCAGCAGTTACTGCTGGTGAAGTTGTAGCTAACTGGGAAGCGCATACCATGCCAATCATCACAGAAGTGGCAGGTCGTATCCAATTCGTAGATATGATCGATGGTATTACAGTTTCTCGTCAAACTGACGATCTAACTGGTCTTTCTTCAAGTGAAGTGACAGACGCAGCAGCTCGCCCAGCAGCAGGTAAAGATATGCGTCCAGCTATCAAACTTGTTGATGAGCAAGGTAACGACGTAATGATTCCTGGTACTGAAATGCCAGCTCACTACTTCCTACCTGGCAAAGCGATTGTAAACATCGAAGATGGCGCTGAAGTTGGCATCGGTGACACACTATCTCGTATCCCTCAAAAATCGAGCGGAAACAAAGATATCACCGGTGGTCTACCACGCGTAGCTGACCTATTCGAAGCTCGTAAGCCTAAAGAGCCTGCGATCCTTGCTGAGCACACAGGTACTGTGTCTTTCGGTAAAGAAACGAAAGGTAAGCGTCGTCTAGTAATCACTCGTGAAGGCGGTGACGCTTACGAAGAGATGATTCCTAAGCATCGTCAATTGAACGTGTTCGAAGGTGAGAAGATTGAACGTGGTGATGTAATCGCCGACGGTCCTGAAACTCCACACGATATCCTGCGTCTACGTGGTATCCACGCAGTAACTCAGTACATCGCGAACGAAGTTCAAGAAGTTTACCGCTTACAAGGCGTAAAGATTAACGATAAGCACATTGAGACTATCGTTCGTCAAATGCTACGTAAGTGTACAATCACTCATTCTGGTGACTCTCCGTTCCTACCTGGCGAACAAGTTGAGTACCACAATGTTAAGATTGCTAACCGTAAGCTAGAAGCTGAAGGTAAAGAACTAGTACGTTTCGAACGTGACCTACTAGGTATTACTAAAGCATCTCTTGCAACTGAGTCATTCATCTCAGCTGCATCGTTCCAAGAAACGACTCGCGTACTAACAGAAGCTGCGGTTTCTGGTAAGCGTGATGACCTTCGTGGTCTGAAAGAGAACGTAATTGTTGGTCGTCTGATCCCAGCTGGTACTGGTTTCGCTTACCACCAAGAGCGTCAAAAGCAACGTGAAGAAGAGCAAGAAGGTCCTTCAGCTGAACAAGCTACTGACAATCTAGCAGCACTTCTAAACGCTGGTTTCTCTTCAGAAGAGTAAGCTCTACGAGTAGTCTCTAAGAGATAAGAAAAAGGCACCTTCGGGTGCCTTTTTTGTATCTGGCGTATTGGTATCTAATGAGAAGTTTATAGACCAGGAGTTGGTCGATATGCTTGATTACTTAGCTGGTGGACTTATTGGTGAGTGCGTTCTCGAGGGAAGTTTGGGTGTTTATAGGGAGGTCATGAGTCTGAAACTGGTGAAAAACTATGGATTAGAATATGGACGAACCAATAGGCTCTGGTAGAGGAGCTGGATTTTTTAGGTAACGCTATAGACAGAACAAAAAGCTTGCACTGAGGCAAGCTTAGAAAATGTTAGACCATTACGCTCCTGGTGGAACTGCTAGGCTGTCGGCAATTTGTTGAATCAGCTGGTCTTCAACCGCAAATCTAGCCTCAAGGATCTCACCAACGAGTGATAACTCACTATCAAAGCTTTCTAGTGTATCAGTCGCTTCAATGGCTGCGTATTTATCGGTGAAGTTGAGCAGTGGATCTGTGGTAAGAACGATATGACCATAAGATTGGTTGATTTCGTCTGTTGCTTTGAAGCCAGTAGACTGCCATTTGTCCATCACCATGTCATAGATTTTGAAATGACCTTCGGAGATGTAATCAACAAGATGTTGGCTGAATTTTTGGAGTTCTTCTGGAGAAGGCAGTTCGGTGATTGCAGTTGCTTTCGACGATGAAGGCTGTAGAGCGGCAAGCTTACAATACTCAACGATTAGAGACTGTCGAGTTTCGAGCCAATGATCGATGACTTCATTAGAGCCACCCCATTGTTCTTGTATTTGTTTGAATTTATTTAGCATGACCATGTCCTCATGATCTGATCACAACCTTGTGATCAAGTAATTGCCTAAGCAGGGTCCGTTTTATTGGTAGCTACTAAAAGTAATAGCTTGAAATATTCTCTGCTACAACTCTAGTATGAAATTAGATTGCCAGTAAAATGAACGAACTGCAAGCAATGAGGCATAGGGATGTTAAAAAAAAGTGATAACAAAATGACAGAGCAAGCTTATTGGTGCGTCGTTTCTGGTAGTGATATTTGGGTCAATAATGATCAGTTTCCTTTTGGTTCTGCTGAAGAACTAGGACTGAGTGTTGAGCATGCAATCTGTATTGGTCAGCATCAAGGTCGCAAGGTGTTTTGGCTTAATGATTGTGATGTAGAGAATGAACTGAGCATGGTCAGCCTAAGAGAATTACTGCACTGGCCAGAAGCGAGTTTTCTGACTGCAAGCAAAGCTATTCAGTATGGGCACATGACTCAAAGTATGCGTTTTTGCCCGCAGTGTGGGGGGCGTAATCATCTCAACCATAATCAAGTAGCGATGCAGTGTGGGGATTGCCGCACGCTTCATTATCCTCGTATCTTCCCGTGCATCATTGTCGCTGTACGAAACGACAACAAGATATTACTTGCGCAGCACCCAAGGCATAAAACAGGCATGTATACGGTGATAGCGGGCTTCCTAGAAGTTGGAGAGACTCTAGAGCAGTGTGTGGCAAGGGAAGTCAAAGAAGAAACGGGTATCGATGTCGGTAATATTCGTTACTTTGGCAGCCAACCATGGGCGTTTCCATCGAGTATGATGATGGGCTTTCTCGCAGATTATACTGGTGGCACGCTTAAGCCAGACTACAGTGAGCTTTCGGATGCTCAATGGTTTGACGTAATAAGTCTGCCTGATGTTGCTCCTGTTGGAACCATTGCGAGACAGTTGATTGAGAAAACAGTTGATGACGTGGTAAAAGTTGGTTTTACGGAGTAGATGCTAGAGCGCTAATTTACCTGTGATAGTATTTGGCCTATGGGTGGTCAAAAGCTAAAAAAAACCCTCCACAAGTGGAGGGGGTAAGTAAGATGTCGTTATGAGATGCTGAGTAGTGACTACTCAGATGTTATAATTGTAATTTTCGCTAGCGAACAAATTTTTAACATGCTCCCGTAATTGGGTGCAAATTAAGCATTGATTTAAAAGTTAATAACTTGATCTAGGTTGCAAAGCACACAGCTTTTACCCTTCAATCAGTGTTAGAATACTTGCCATCAAAACTAGACAAGATTGAATTGGAATTTAACGGAATGACCGAATTAAAAAACGATCGCTATTTACGCGCACTTTTAAAACAGCCTGTTGATTACACACCGGTATGGATGATGCGCCAAGCTGGCCGATATCTTCCTGAGTACAAAGCAACGCGCGCTGAAGCGGGCGATTTCATGTCTTTGTGCAAAAACGCGGAACTGGCATCAGAAGTAACCCTTCAACCTTTACGTCGTTTCCCGCTTGATGCGGCAATCTTGTTCTCAGACATCCTAACTATCCCTGATGCAATGGGCTTAGGTTTGTACTTTGAAACAGGTGAAGGTCCTAAGTTCGAGCGTCCAATCACGTGTAAAGCTGACGTAGAGAAAATTGGTCTACCTGATCCAGAAGGTGAGCTTCAATACGTAATGAATGCTGTTCGTCAGATTCGTAAAGATCTGAAAGGCGAAGTACCACTGATTGGTTTCTCTGGCAGCCCATGGACACTAGCGACATACATGGTTGAAGGTGGCAGCTCTAAAGCATTCACTAAGATCAAGAAGATGATGTACGCAGAACCACAAACACTGCACCTGCTTCTAGACAAGCTGGCTGACAGTGTTATCGAATACCTCAACGCCCAAATTAAAGCGGGTGCTCAATCAGTAATGGTCTTTGATACATGGGGGGGGGTATTGACTCCTCGTGACTACAACCTATTCTCACTGCAATACATGCACAAAATCGTTGATGGCTTAATCCGTGAAAACGAAGGTCGTCGAGTACCCGTAACTCTGTTCACTAAGAACGGCGGCATGTGGCTTGAGTCTATCGCAGCAACAGGTTGTGATGCGGTTGGCCTTGACTGGACAATCAACATTGCAGACGCAAAAGCTCGCATCGGCGACAAAGTTGCTCTGCAAGGTAACATGGACCCTTCAGTGCTTTACGCTCAACCTGAACGTATTCGTGAAGAAGTAGGTAGCATCCTTGAAGGCTTCGGCGATGGTGGTACAGGTCATGTATTTAACCTAGGCCACGGTATCCACTTAGATGTGCCGCCAGAGAACGCTGGCGTATTCGTTGACGCTGTTCACGAACTGTCTAAGCCTTACCACAAGTAATTCTGAGTAAGATTGTTGAAAGCGCTGTTAGGAAACTAACGGCGCTTTTTTATTATCTGCGATGAGTATTGGATAGCGGTTTAATCTTGTAGCGTGCAGTTCATTAGGCATTTGGATCATGGTAGGCCAAATGCTCCGAGATGTGCTTTCGGATGTAAGGAATAACCTCACTTTCAAACCATGGGTTCTTCTTGAGCCAGATATTATTGCGTGGTGAAGGGTGGGGAAGTGGTAAAAATTCCGGTGCCCAAGCCTGCCAGTTTTTTACTGTCTCAGTCAGTGTTTTGGTTGTCCTTTCCTTCAAGTAATAGTTTTGCGCATACTGACCAATCAGCAGTGTCACTTGAATATTGGGTAGGGATTGCAGCACTTTGTCATGCCAGAGTTCAGCACACTCTTTCCGTGGTGGCAGGTCGCCACTTTTTCCTTTTCCCGGATAACAAAACCCCATAGGCACAATCGCAACTTTTTGCTCGTCATAAAAGGTATCGCTGTCTATCCCTAGCCATTCTCTCAAGCGTTCACCACTGGCATCGTTCCAAGGGATAGATGACTCATGCACCTTGATACCCGGCGCTTGGCCTATGATCAACAAGCGCGCGTTTGGATGTGCTTGAATGACAGGGTTGGCGCCGTGCGAGAGGTGAGGCTCACATGCTGTGCATTGTCGTATCTCTTTGAGTAACGAAGAGGACATCAGTAGCCTTTATCAAAATCAATGACATGGTTCAGTGTAAAACCATCTCGCCACTGTTTGTAATTCTCAGCGAAGATCTCTACTACCTGTCTTGGCTCACTGAGTGCAGCAATGTGTGGCGTAATCGTCACTTGCGGTAGTCTCCAGAAAGGGTGATCTTGCGAAAGGGGCTCGCTTTCAAATACATCTAAAAATGCGTGTTCTACCCATCGGTTTTTAATCGCTAACAGCAAAGCTTTGTTGTCGATGCTTTCCCCTCTGCCGACATTAAACAGCAACACATTAGAGCAGTAACCTAACGTGGTTTGGTTCAACAGTTGATAGGTTTCAGCTGTTGATGGCAGGGTATTGACCACAATATCTGCTTGCTTTAGAGCGGCTTCTAACTCATTGATGTGGAAGGTATCTTTATAGGTTTCTTGTTTGGATGGGATGCCCGTACGGTTGACACCTATGGTATGAATACCAAAAGCCGTCGCGGTTTTGGCTAAATGACTACCAATAGACCCCGTTCCCAAAATCACCATGGTTTTGTCAGTTAGGCTAGAATAAAGCTGTGGCTGCCAGTTTCGTTGCTGTTGTTGCTGGTGGTAATGAGGAAAGTGTCTAAAGTGGCTGATTGCGTAACCTAAAACGTATTCTGCGATAGCAGGACCGAAGATGCCTTTGACGTTGGTCAGCGTGTAATCTTGACGAAGCTCTGGTTGAGTGAGCTTATTGATGCCAGCGTAGGTGCTTTGTACCCAATCAAGCGTTTTAAATTCGTTGAGACGCTCGGCTATCAGAGGAGGCGACGCTAATACAATCTCAGCTAGCTCGGGGTTTTGAGTGATTTCTAGGTCGGGTAAATCCTGGTTTAGAATCAGTTGCGTATAGGTATCGTCATGCTCAGTAAGAATATAGAGCTTATTCGTAAAATTGTTCATCGGCTTACCTTTTCCCCCCAGGGTTTATCAAGTACACTTTCGCTGTCTTTTTCTGCAATTATTGAGTGACTATGCTTCAGAATCCACTGCAGGTTCGTCTTGAAAAGTTAGAACCTTGGCAACAAATTACCTTTATGGCGTGTCTATGTGAGCGTATGTACCCTAACTATGCCATGTTTTGTGAAAATACAGAATTTGCGGAAGCTCGAATCTATCGTGATGTTTTGGATAGCATTTGGGAAATCCTAACGGTTAAAACGGCAAAGGTGAACTTTGAACGCCAATTAGAGAAAGTAGAAGAACTATTTCCTAGCGCAGATGATTTTGACTTCTATGGTGTTTACCCAGCAATGGACGCATGCCAAGGCCTAGCTACGCTAATTCATGGCCTGCTTGACCGCGAGCATATGTTTGAAGCTGTGATTAAAGTAAGCCAACAGTCGGTTAAAACGGTTGCTGAGCTTGAGTTCGCTCAAGGCGCTGAAGAAGTGACGAACGAAAACCAGAAAGAAAACGAAGCGGTATGTGAAGAGTGGGACGTTCAGTGGGCCATTTTCCGACCTCTACGTGAAACGACTGAGCGTGACTTAGAGCTGATCAAAGACCTACGCCACGAACTGCGCGAAGATCCAGTCAGTAACATTGGTGTTGAGTTATAATTCGCTATCGCACCAAGGTACGAATAAAAACAAAGGCTCCCTAGGGAGCCTTTGTTGTATCTGACGATATCAAATTTAGATTAAGCGTCTTTTTTGTCTTCGTTCTGCGCTTTGTCTTTTGATGCTTTATCTTTTGACATGTCGTCGTCATCCGCTGACTTTGAATCTGAGGAATCATTATCTGCTGGAGTTTCTTCCTCTAGCTCGTCCTCGTCATCGCGGTTTTCGATAACACCGTGTGTCTCTTTCCACTTTTCCCAGCGTTGGAACGCCAGTTCTTGCATGTCAGTCGTCTTATCCGCCTCGTCGACAATCTCTTCACCTACTAGGTGCTCAAAGATGTCTTCTAGGGTGATGATGCCCTGAATGGTGCCGTATTCGTCCACAACTAAAGACAGTTGCAGGCGGTTTGCCATCATCTGGTCAAAGGCCTTAGCCAAACCCATGTTGTTCAGCAATACGTGGATAGGGCGCATTACCTCACCCAGAGCTTTCTCACCACACCCGGCTTGCTGCAATCTAAACAGTTCTAAGCGGTGAACAAAACCAATGATGTTGTCACTCTGCTCGCTGTAAACCAGCGGGCGTGAGAATGGTGTGTCTTTATGTTGTTCTAGGAACGTATTCACACTCATTTCCGCATCAACACGGAATACCACTGGGCGCGGCGTCATTACCTGAGTCACGGGTACATCTTGAATACCCAGTAGGTTGCTCAGGATTTTTGACTCGCCTTCTGCAAACTCACCGCTCTCTTTTGCCAAAATAGCCATCGCAGACAACTCATCACGCATTTTTGGTGCTTGGTGGCCACGAGCAAGACGTTTGGTGATCTGTTCTGAAAACCATACAAACGGTGTTAGGAAGAACACCATCCAACGAAGCACGCTTGCTGAAGCCGGAGCAAGTTGACGCCAGTAGGTTGCACCAATGGTTTTTGGAACAATCTCAGACAAAACCAAAATACCCAGAGTTAGCACGGCAGAGAAGACACCTAACCATTGACTACCAAAAACAACAGCTGCTTGTGCGCCCGCTGTCGCAGCACCGATAGTATGCGCGATGGTATTGAGTGTTAAAATTGACGCAAGCGGGCGGTCAATATCTGTTTTCAGTTTGTCTAAAGACTTTGCTGCAGGGTGCCCATTTTGTTTTAGTTGAGCAATGTAGCTCGGACTAATACTCAAAAGCACAGCTTCCAAAACAGAACAAATGAAAGAAACTCCAATAGCAATGGAGACGTAAATAGTTAGCAGCAGCATGTTTGCCCTTAAATTAAATTGTACGCTTTATCAGCGATTCAGCGTGGATTATAGAGAAAAAGTAGTGGCTAGGTCATCATTAATTTTGTGCTGAGCCCCTTTTAAACAAGGGCTTGCTCAATAAAATCAGTAACAAATTGTGAGTTATTACTCATATTATGGCTAAAACTACGGCATTAGAGCTAAAGATCGACGACAAACCTTTGCCAGATGGGGCATTTATGTTTTAGAGTGAATTGAATTCAAAAATACAAAGAAGGGAAACCTAAAATGAACAAGACTCAATTAATCGACTTTATTGCTGAAAAAGCGGACCTTTCTAAAGCACAAGCTAAAGCTGCTCTAGAAGCGACTCTTGGCGGTGTTACAGATGCTCTTAAAGACGGCGATCAAGTTCAGCTAATTGGTTTTGGTACTTTTAAAGTAAACCACCGTGCAGCTCGCACTGGTCGTAACCCAAAAACTGGTGATGAGATCCAAATCGCTGCTGCAAATGTTCCAGCATTTGTTGCAGGTAAAGCGCTGAAAGATTCAGTGAAATAATCTAAACTGTACCGAGGTAGTCGTATTCCACCTCGGTACAGGTTTTTATGAAAAAAGCATTTCTTCTCGTTTCACTATTATCGACATTTCTCATTGGCTGTTCTTCAACAAGCCCTCGCAAAAACCTAGAGCAATTTGAAACTCACACCGGCGGCCAAGTTATGGGCGACGCGACAAGTTTCTACTGGGTTACAAACAAGCTTACACAACCTCATACTTCAGCTGACTATGTCACTGTGGGTGATTACGGCTGGTACCAAACTGATTATGCTTGGTCAGAAGGCGTGCTTCGTGAATTTATTCGTGAAGGTGAGCAGCGTAATTCTTCTAATGAGCTGGTTCCTTATCGTGTTCATGTACGTTTCAATAAGTCAGGCGAAGCTGTGTATCAACAGTATCGTATCGACAGCAAAATTTTACCTATTCAATCTAAGCAACTCGAAAACTACCAGAAAGAAGCTGAGTCGGTTCTAGAAACTACGATGAAGCAGAATGATGAAGGGCTCAGACTGGTTCAGGGTTACTGGGATCGTAGCTCTTTTAAGACGTGTGCAGGTGGTGAGTTTGATCGCATTGAATTTAACCAGACTTTACCAAGTTTCGTGATCAACCGATTGGCATCTGTGGAAAGCTATGCGGCGTTCCTTGGCAGTGACTCATTGGGCAAGATGAGTGTGGAGGAGTTACTGATGCTGGCTGAAGACAGCCATGATTGTGTCGTTAGGCCGTCATTGTTGAAAGAATAGCAAGCAATCAAAGGATTGAGACTATTTGGCCTACCATAGTCCAAATACTTATTTAACTGTACAAGTGCAGATTTCTAGAAGGATTGAGTAATAAAAAAGGCGCCTATCGAGGCGCCTTTTGCTGTTATTCGCTTACTGTTATTGGAAAGTAAGCGAGTAACAAGATTGATTACTGCTCTTGCTCGCGCGCAATCGCACGGTAACCAATGTCATTGCGGTGGAACATACCATTCCAGCTAACTTGCTTAGTCAACGCGTAAGCGCGCTCTTGAGCTTCAGATACCGTGTTGCCCAGCGCCGTTGCACAAAGTACGCGACCACCGTTTGTCACCACGTCGCCAGCTTCGTTATTTGTCGTACCTGCGTGGAAAACCTTTTGGCCTTCAACTTCGCTTGTTGGTAGTGAAATAACGTCACCTTTTGCATAGTCAGCAGGGTAACCGCCAGCCGCAAGAACAACACCGATAGAAGCGCGTGGATCCCACTTAGATTCTGCTTCGTCTAGTTTCTCGTCGATAGCCATTAGGCAAAGCTCAACAAGATCTGACTCCATGCGCATCATGATAGGCTGCGTTTCTGGATCGCCAAAGCGGCAGTTGTATTCGATAACTTTAGGTGTGCCGTCAGCATCGATCATTAGGCCTGCGTAAAGGAAACCAGTGTAAGGCGCGCCTTCTGCATCCATACCACGTACCGTTGGGTAGATAACTTCCTCAAGGATACGGTTGTGGATTTCAGGAGTCACAACTGGAGCAGGAGAGTAAGCCCCCATGCCGCCAGTATTAGGACCTGTGTCTTTGTCGCCAACACGTTTGTGATCTTGGCTGGTGGCCATAGGAAGAACACTAGAACCGTCAACCATTACGATGAAGCTTGCTTCTTCGCCTTCAAGGAACTCTTCAATAACTACGCGGCTGCCAGCTTCACCAAATACGTTGCCTGCTAGCATGTCTTTGATTGCGTCTTCAGCCTCTTCAAGAGTCATCGCAACGATAACGCCTTTACCTGCCGCAAGACCGTCTGCTTTGACTACGATTGGCGCGCCTTGCTCACGTACGTAAGCGATTGCTGGGTCAATCTCAGTGAAGTTTGCGTAGTAACCCGTTGGGATGTCATGACGAGCTAGGAAGTCTTTAGTGAATGCTTTAGAACCTTCAAGCTGCGCTGCTGCTTGAGTAGGGCCAAAGATCGGCAGGCCTACTTCGCGGAATGCGTCAACCACACCAATAACCAATGGCGCTTCTGGACCAACGATAGTCAGTTCGATTTTTTTCTCTTGAGCAAACGCCACTAAACCTGCGATGTCTTCAACGCCGATGTTTACGTTCTCAAGTTTCGGCTCAAGTGCAGTACCTGCATTACCTGGAGCAATGAATACTGTTTCAACGTTTGGGTTTTGTGCTGCTTTCCAACCAAGTGCATGCTCACGACCGCCGGCACCAATAATTAGTACATTCATGTTTTAAACCTTCAATCAAAATTGATAGTAGTAGAACTAGAAAATGTCTGAGCAACACTAAATGAGAGTGTTGCTCATCTCGGAGCGCAGCGTTCCCGTTTCTCGTAGCGAAGCGCTCTCGTATCTTTTCTTTCTAGTGGCGGAAGTGACGCATGCCAGTAAAGATCATCGCCATGCCGTGCTCGTCTGCTGCTGCAATAACTTCATCATCGCGCATAGAACCACCCGGTTGGATAACACACTTGATGCCCGCTTCAGCCGCCGCATCGATACCGTCACGGAATGGGAAGAATGCATCTGATGCCATCACACAACCTTCAACCTGTAGGCCTTCGTCTGCTGCTTTGATGCCTGCGATTTTTGCAGAGTAAACACGGCTCATTTGGCCTGCGCCCACACCAATCGTCATGTCGCCTTTCGAGTAAACGATCGCGTTAGATTTCACGTACTTCGCTACTTTCCAGCAGAATAGCGCGTCTTTTAGCTCTTCAGCTGTAGGTTGGCGCTTAGAAACTACTTTAAGGTCATCTTCAGACACCATGCCTTGGTCGCGGTCTTGAACTAGCAAGCCACCGTTAACGCGTTTCACGTCAAAGCCAGTTGTCTTAGTTGTCCACTCGCCACACTCTAGTAGGCGAAGGTTTTTCTTAGCCGCTACGATTTCTACTGCTTCAGCAGAAACAGAAGGTGCAATGATAACTTCAACGAATTGACGCTCAGTGATAGCCGTTGCTGTTGCTGCGTCTAGTTCACGGTTGAATGCGATGATGCCGCCAAATGCAGACGTTGGGTCTGTTTTGAATGCACGGTCGTAAGCTTCTAGGATGTCTTCACCTAGTGCTACACCACATGGGTTAGCGTGCTTAACAATCACACATGCTGGCTGGTCGAACTCTTTCACACACTCAAGTGCTGCGTCAGTGTCAGCGATGTTGTTGTAAGAAAGCGCTTTACCTTGAATTTGGCGAGCAGTAGATACTGATGCTTCTTCAGGGTTTGCTTCAACGTAGAATGCGGCTGCTTGGTGGCTGTTCTCACCGTAGCGCATGTCTTGTTTCTTCTCGAACTGTTGGTTGAACGTGCGAGGGAATTTAGACTCTTCGTCGCCTTCTTTGTTCTCGCCGTAGCTAGGAACCATAGTGCCGAAGTAGTTTGCGATCATGCCGTCGTAAGAAGCTGTGTGTTCGAATGCTGCGATAGCTAGGTCAAAGCGAGTCTCTAGCGTTAGAGATTTCTCGTTCGCGTCCATTTCAGTTACAACGCGCTCGTAGTCGTGTGCGTTTACAACGATAGTCACGTCTTTGTGGTTTTTCGCTGCAGAGCGAACCATTGTAGGACCGCCGATGTCGATGTTCTCAACAGCGTCAGCAAGGGTACAACCTTCTTTAGCGACGGTTTCTGCGAATGGGTATAGGTTTACAACAACCATATCGATAGGGTTGATACCGTGAGTTTCCATCACGTCATCGTCTTGACCACGACGGCCTAGAACACCACCATGAACTTTTGGGTGCAGAGTCTTAACACGGCCATCCATCATTTCTGGGAAACCAGTGTAGTCAGATACTTCTGTAACAGAGATGCCTTTTTCAGCAAGCAGGCGAGCAGTACCACCGGTAGATAGGATATCTACACCACGGTTAGCAAGAGCTTGTGCAAATTCAACGATACCAGTTTTGTCTGATACGCTGATTAGAGCGCGGCGAATTGGACGAGCGTTATTCATGCTTCCATCTTCCTCAAATTCATGGGGTTAAAATAAAGATATTTGCCAAAAAAGAACTTGTTTCTATCTTCTTAGCGTGGATTATCTTAGATACCAGTAAGAGATAAAATATTGGCCAGTTTTGGTAAAGACCTTTTGGGTTAGTCTTATGATTAAGCTATAAGATAACCAACTCCAAATTTGATGGCGCAGATTCTAACTAATTTATTACAAAAAAGCTCGCGCAATCGTTTGGCATCTCAAAATTAATTATGAAAAGTGCCATTTCAGCCTGAAAAGTAACGATAAGGTTAATTGTGGAATGGACGAAACAGTAGGAAAAAACATGTTTCAGATCGGTGAATTAGCGAAACGATGCGGTGTGACAGCCGATACCTTGCGATTTTATGAGAAGAATAACCTGATCGCGCCAGCCAGTCGCAGTGAGTCGGGTTATCGCCTATATGATGAAAATAACCAAAAACAAGTGACGTTTATCCTTAAATCTAAAGCATTGGGGCTAAGTTTGGACGAGATTAAAGAATTGCTTGAGATTCGCCTCGAAGCCACGCAGCACAGTTGCGCCGAAGTGAAGTCAATTACTTCGGCCAAATTAGAGATGATCGATGAGAAGATTACCGAGTTAACCAAGATTCGTACCGCACTTAAAAAGATCAATGATGCGTGTTGTGGCCACGTAGACGACGATGCAAGCCATTGCTCGATTCTAGCAGCCTTGGACTCAGCAAACGTCGACAAAGGGCGCTGCTGTCGCACTGGAGAGTAATCAGTCACCTCTTACAGATCGACAAGCCAAAAAAAAGCCAAACTCAAAATGAGCTTGGCTTTCAATTCAATAAATTACGAAAGAACGATTAGTTCATGCCGTATTTTTTAAGTTTCTTGCGAAGAGTACCGCGGTTAATACCCATCATGGTTGCTGCGCGAGTTTGGTTACCGCGAGTGTACTGCATGATAGTGTCTAGTAGTGGCTGTTCAACTTCAGCTAATACTAATTCGTATAACTCGCTGACTTCTTGACCGTTTAATTGAGCAAGGTAATTTTTCAATGATGCTTTAACTGAGTCACGTAGTGGCTTCTGCGTGATTTGGTCTTGTGATGTAACTGTAGTTACTGTCAATGCTTCTGAAGTCAGATTTTGTTCGAACATATTCGGTCTAGCTCTTCTCGTAATTATGGTGCAACGTTATCAAAAAAACCTTCTAGCGCTTCAAGCTGCAGATCACCTGCTTCGAATGCGTTGAAGGTACGGCGAAACTCACTCGCTTGTTCATGTTCTTTCAGATACCAACCCACATGCTTACGAGCGATGCGAGGGCCTAAAAACTCTCCATAAAATTCATGTAGAGCGTGCACATGACCAAGCATGATGTCTTTCACTTCCGAAATCGGGAGTGGGTCCATCGTGGTGCCGTTTTCCAAATAGTGTAGGATTTCGTTAAAAATCCAAGGACGTCCTTGGGCAGGTCGACCTATCATTAAAGCATCAGCGCCGGTGTACTCCAGCACAAACTTCGCTTTTTCCGGACTATCGATATCACCGTTAGCGATAACCGGAATAGATACTGCTTGTTTCGCTGCTTTAATGTGTTTGTATTCTGCCTCACCTTTGTACATACAAGCGCGAGTTCTTCCATGGAGGGCAAGAGCTTGTATGCCGCAGTCTTCGGCTATTTTCGCGATCTGGACACAGTTTCTATTGTCTGTATCCCAGCCTGTGCGCGTTTTCAACGTAACTGGAACGTCGACAGCATTTACCACCGCTTTCAGAATGTCTTCAATGAGTTCTGGATGCTGCAGTAGGGCTGAGCCCGCAAGCTTCTTATTCACTTTTTTGGCTGGACAACCCATGTTGATATCGATGATTTGCGCACCGTTATCGACATTAAATTGAGCAGCCTCGGCCATAAGCTGTGGATCTGCACCAGCGATTTGTACTGAACGAATGCCCGATTCGCCTTCATGTACCATACGCTGCTGAGACTTTGACGTTTTCCAAACTTTCGGATTGGAGGACATCATTTCACTGACTGCCATCCCCGCACCGTAGCGAAGACACAACTCACGGAATGGTCTATCCGTTACGCCAGCCATAGGAGCGACGATTAGATTGTTCTTAAGTTGATAATTTCCGATTTTCAAAAATGTCATCACAGTTCTGTACCAGCAAGGGCGCGCATTTTACGCATTTTTTCGCTGCGTGAAAAGACTAATATTTGAGCATTTACAATTTGTTTTAGTAATTTGTTTAAATTTCAGTCAATTAGCGCCCAAAGTCTTGTCTAGCCTTGCTTGCGACCTGAGATTCGACACCATTCTTGTTGCTCAATGATCGGATCAATGTGAAGCTCATCACGATAATAAGTCGCAACATCTTCCGCTTGTGTATCTAAAACACCCGACATCGCAAGTACACCATTTGGCTTAACTAGGCCTTTGATGATGC
Organism: Vibrio gigantis; assembly: GCF_024347515.1. Classification (NCBI taxonomy): domain Bacteria; kingdom Pseudomonadati; phylum Pseudomonadota; class Gammaproteobacteria; order Vibrionales; family Vibrionaceae; genus Vibrio; species Vibrio gigantis. The sequence continues at coordinate 3,355,952 of NZ_AP025492.1, read as the reverse complement.
CAGAAAGGTCGCGTAATGGACCGGCAAGAATGTTGGCAACAACAACGTCAGCTAGCAAGCCTTCCGGTTGATCTTGTGGCAAGAACACCTCTAGTTGCTCAGCTACGCCATTGCGTTGTGCGTTGTCTTTTGATGCAAGCAGGGCTTGAGGATCAATGTCGATCCCGATAACTTTTTCTGCGCCCAGTTTGATCGCAGCGATCGCTAGGATACCTGAACCACAACCGAAGTCGATCACGGTTTTGCCTGCAAGGTCTAAGCCTTCAAGCCACTCAAGACACAGTGCCGTTGTCGGGTGGGTACCTGTACCAAATGCAAGACCTGGGTCTAGCATTACGTTTACAGCGTCAGGTTCAGGGATATCGCGCCAGCTAGGGCAAATCCATAAACGCTCACCAAACTTCATTGGGTGGAAGTTGTCCATCCATTCACGTTCCCAATCCTTGTCTTCAATTTGCTCTACTTTATGAGCAAAGTCTGCAGGGAACATGTTGCTTGCTTTTATCTGCGCTAGAACGACACCAGTATCAGTCTCAGCGTCGTAAAGCGCGAGAATGTCAGTATCACCCCAAAGGCGAGTTTCGCCCGGCAGAGGCTCAAATACAGGGGTATCTTGTGCATCCAGGAAAGTTACAGAAAGAGCACCAGTCTCTTCCATTAACATGTCGCCGATTTGTTCGGCATTTTCATTGGTAGCATTAAGCTTGATTTGAATCCAAGGCATGGCTGCATCTTCTATATGAGAAAAATTGGATGGCGAGTCTAGCAGAAAATATGAGCAAATTCACCAAAACCCCACGGAATATAATGGGGATTAAAGATTGAATTTTTCGGTGGCTCAAAAACAAAAATGCTCACCGAAGTGAGCATTTTGATTGTTCTAAAACGAACGGATTATGACAAACCAAGTTTCTTCTCAAGGTAGTGGATGTTTGCACCACCGTGTTGGAAGTTTTCGTCGTTCATAATAGACAATTGAAGCTCGGTATTAACGTTAATACCTTCAACAATCATTTCACCCAATGCGTTCTTCATACGAGCGATAGCAACATCACGGTTCTCACCGTAAGTGATCAGCTTACCAATCATTGAATCGTAGTGCGGTGGCACTGTGTAACCCGTGTAGATGTGAGATTCCCAACGTACGCCCATGCCGCCCGGTGCGTGGAAACGTTCAATCTTACCTGGTGAAGGTAGGAAACGAACTGGATCTTCAGCATTGATACGACATTCGATTGAGTGGCCGCGCAGCTTAATATCATCCTGAGTGAATGATAGAGGCTGACCAGCTGCAATACGTAGCTGTTCTTTCACTAGGTCGATACCCGTTACCATTTCAGTAATCGTGTGTTCAACCTGGATACGAGTATTCATTTCGATGAAGTAGAACTCACCGTTCTCGTATAGGAATTCAAATGTACCTGCACCGCGGTAACCGATTTCAATACATGCACGAGTACAGCGTTCGCCGATGTACTTACGCATCTCTTCAGTGATACCTGGAGCTGGTGCTTCTTCCACAACTTTCTGGTGACGACGCTGCATTGAACAGTCACGCTCACCTAGGTGGATAGCATTACCTTGGCCATCTGCAAGCACTTGTACTTCAATGTGACGTGGGTTTTCTAGGAATTTCTCCATGTAAACCATGTCGTTGTTGAAACATGCTTTTGCTTCAGCACGAGTCATCGCGATAGCTTCTGTTAGTTCTGCTTCAGAACGAACAACACGCATACCACGACCGCCGCCGCCGCCAGATGCTTTGATGATTACTGGGAAACCAATGCGCTTAGCGTGCGCTTTGTTTTTCGCGTCGTCGTCGTCAAGAGGACCGTCAGAACCTGGTACACAAGGTACGCCAGCTTTCTTCATTGACGTGATAGCTGACACTTTGTCACCCATCATGCGAATGGTTTCAGCTTTAGGGCCAACAAAGATAAAGCCACTACGCTCTACCTGTTCTGCAAAATCTGCATTTTCAGATAGGAAGCCGTAGCCAGGGTGAACAGCTACTGCACCTGTAACTTCAGCTGCACTGATGATACGAGGGATGTTTAGGTAGCTATCGATACCACGAGCTGGACCGATACAAATGGTTTCGTCTGCAAGCAGTACGTGCTTAAGATCGCGGTCAGCAGTTGAGTGAACCGCTACCGTTTTAATGCCAAGCTCTTTACATGCACGCAGAATACGTAGTGCAATCTCACCACGGTTCGCGATTACTAATTTATCTAACATAATGAGTGCTCTCTATTATTCGATAATTACTAGAGCTTGGTCGAATTCTACTGGTTGACCGTCTTCAACTAGGATAGCTGTTACAACACCAGATTTATCAGCTTCGATTTGGTTCATCATTTTCATTGCTTCAACGATACATAGAGTTTCGCCAGCAGTTACAGATTGACCAACTTTAACGAATGGTTTTGCATCTGGGCTTGGAGCGCCGTAGAAAGTACCAACCATTGGAGAAAGAACTTGGTGACCCGCTGGAACTGCAGGAGCCGCTGCTTCTGCTACTACAGGTGCCGCCGCAGGAGCTGCTGCCGCTGCTACAGGTGCTGGAGCAGCCGCATATTGAACAGGTGCTACAGGTGCAGTGCTGTTACGACTGATTCGTACTGACTCTTCACCTTCAGAGATTTCTAGCTCAGAAATACCAGACTCTTCAACCAATTCGATTAGCTTTTTGATTTTGCGAATATCCATTGTTTCTTTCTCTTTATCTGTTAATTGAACTTACTCTTTGACTGAGTAGGTTAGTAATAGTTCGTTGTTTATGTTTACTTTGAGTTGAGCTTACTGAGCGCAGCGGTCAAAGCAAATTGATAACCTTGGGCACCTAAGCCACAAATCACACCTTCTGCTTTATCAGATAGGTAAGAGTGGTGACGGAATGGTTCACGTGCATGAACATTCGATAGATGGACCTCAATAAATGGGATTGCAACTCCAAGTAATGCATCACGCAGTGCCACACTGGTATGTGTAAAGGCTGCTGGGTTGATAATAATAAAATCAACATTTTGATAAGCACTATGGATAGCTTCAATCAGTTCGTACTCGCGATTTGACTGTAAGTGAGATAGCTCAACATCGTGTGCTTTCGCCTGCTCGGTCAATGAGCTAATAATCTGGTCAAGTGTTTGAGAACCGTAGTGTGCCGGCTCTCTTAGGCCTAACAGGTTAAGGTTTGGGCCATTTAAAACTAGAATGCGAAACTTTGTAGACATCGTGGGGCTATCTTCCTTTATCGTGTTTACGAACGTGAATGTTGCCATTTTATTGAAAATTTGGGGTTAATTTCCAGTGAGAAAAACCCAAATTTAAAAATTAGAACCAGATTATAGCTAATTCAGCGCAAATCGCAGCAATTTACTGGTCTAATCTCCTATTGATACAGCATGGAATTGTTACCAACTTAACAAAAAAGCGCCTTAGCCTTAATTTTGTCGAGGATATTTGAGATCAAGATCAGCCATAAAAAAACCGCCACATAGGTGACGGTTTAGGTAAGGTCTGTTTTAAACAGTAATTCAGGGTGTGACTGGTTGCTTATGCCAGTTCAGCTTTCTCGGCAATTAGCTTATCAACCACGCTCGGGTCGGCCAGTGTCGAGGTATCACCTAGGTTACCCGTGTCGCCGGTGGCAATCTTACGCAGAATACGACGCATGATTTTTCCTGAACGAGTTTTCGGTAATGAGTCGGTCCAGTGCAGTACATCTGGCGTTGCAATTGGCCCAATTTCTTTACGTACCCAATCTTTCACTTCTTTATGAAGCTCTGCGGTTGGGAACTCACCATCATTCAGCGTGATGTAAGCGTAAATCGCTTGGCCTTTGATGTCATGAGGGATGCCCACAATCGCGGCCTCTGCAATCTTATCAAACGCGACTAGAGCCGATTCAATCTCTGCAGTACCCATACGGTGACCAGACACGTTAAGTACGTCATCAACACGACCAGTAATCCAGTAGTAACCGTCTTCATCACGACGAGCGCCATCACTGGTGAAGTACATGCCTTTAAACGTAGAGAAGTAAGTTTGTTCAAAGCGATCGTGATCACCATGAACGGTACGCATTTGGCCTGGCCACGAATCTAGGATTACTAGGTTGCCGTCTGTAGCACCCTCAATGATATTACCCATGTTATCAACTAACGCCGGTTGCACACCGAAGAATGGACGAGTTGCAGAGCCGGGTTTGAGGTCTGTTGCGCCTGGTAGCGGTGCAATCAAGATACCGCCCGTTTCTGTTTGCCACCATGTATCAACAATTGGAGACTGCTCATTACCGATTGTCTTGTAGTACCACTCCCACGCCTCTGGGTTGATAGGTTCACCCACTGAGCCCATGATTCTTAGGCTGTCACGAGAGGTGCCTTCAACGGCTTCATTGCCTTTCGCCATTAGTGCACGAATAGCCGTTGGCGCAGTATAAAGAATATTAACTTGGTGCTTATCGACCACTTCACTCATGCGGCTAGTGTTCGGGTAGTTTGGCACACCTTCAAACAGAATGGTTTTTGCGCCATTGGCAAGCGGTCCGTAAACAAGGTAAGTATGGCCAGTAATCCAACCCACATCCGCAGTACACCAGAAAGTTTCGCCTTCTTGATAATCGAATACGTATTTGAAGGTCATTGCTGCATAAACAAGGTAACCACCTGTGGTGTGCATAACGCCTTTAGGTTTACCGGTTGAGCCTGACGTATAAAGGATGAAGAGTGGATCTTCTGCGTTCATCTCTTCTGGTGGGCAATCTGCAGATACATTAGCAATAGCATCGTGCCACCACACATCGCGGTGTTCGTGCCAAGCTACATCACCGCCAGTGCGTTTGAATACCACAACCTTCTCGATGTTTTTCACTTCAGGATTAGTCAGAGCTTCATCGACGTTTTTCTTCAGTGGAACAGCACGGCCGCCACGCACGCCTTCATCGGCAGTGATCACCACTTTAGCATTCGAATCGATAATACGACCAGATAGAGCTTCTGGTGAGAAACCACCGAAAACTACTGTGTGAACTGCGCCAATACGGGTACATGCCAGCATTGCTACTGCCGCTTCTGGCACCATTGGCATGTATAAACAAACCACATCACCTTTGCGTACGCCTTGCTCTTTAAGGGCATTTGAAAACAGGCACACTTCTTTGTGTAGTTCATTAAAAGTTAGGGTTTTATCGTCAGCTGGGTCATCGCCTTCCCAGATGATAGCGACTTCATCACCGCGCTCAGCAAGGTGGCGGTCGATACAGTTAGCCGAAACGTTAAGCGTGCCATCTTCAAACCAGCGGATGTCGATATGGCCAGGGTCAAAAGAGGTATTTTTTACCTGTGTGAAAGGCTTAATCCAATCAACGATTTTTCCGTGTTCACCCCAAAAGCCTTCAGGGTCAGAAACAGATTGCTGGTACATGGCTAGGTAAGTGTCATTATCCGCGTGTGTGGTTGATTTAATATTTTCTTTTACCGGATAAACGTGGGCTTCACTCATTGCATCTCTCCTTGTGCCTACATTCCTAATGAACTGGCAACTTCCTTTGTGTTCAGTTTCTAGGTCTATTACAGAACCGTCGTTGTGTTATCACTCTCGGCTAGGACGGCGATTTCCACAATTAGACTTTAGGATGAGACGCTGCTTTTCACTTACAAAATAGCGAGTTAAGTTCATTTTTGAGATATTGCTCTCTATGTGAAGAGCCAGTGGTTGAATTAAGAATAAGAAGAGTTGAAACGAGGCAGATCACCATGTTTCAGGCGCACAAAGATCAGAGCTGCAGAGATAGCGTCTTGTAATGCATCATGTTTATTGACGGGGATAGGTAAATCGAGCTGGCGACAAATGGCGTCCATACTGAGATCAAAATAGGCATTGGGTAGCTGTCTTTCGAGTTTGTCTTGATAAAGTTGGCTCACTTCGACTAATCGGTTAGGCAGTGGAAATCCAAGTTGTTTTAAACTGGCGCGGTCGAGAATTTTTTTATCATAACGGATGTGATAGCCGACTAAAGGACGATTCCCGATGAAATCCAGTAACTCAACTAAAGCCTGTTTTTCTTCGATGCCGTGCTTTAGATCTTGATGACGAATACGGTGGATTTTTATTGAATTGCAATCGAGCGATTGAGGGGCGCGCAATCGGACTTCAAAAGGTTGGCTGGTAATGATTCGGTTACCGATGATCTTTGTCGCGGCAATAGTAACTAATTCTGCCTGATTGGGGTCTAGGCTGGTGGTTTCGCAATCGAGTGAGACATATTCGTGATCAATTGGCGCAGTAAAGAGAGGCTGATAGGGAGAGCCTTTGAGCTTGTGATGCCAGTAATAGCGAACCAACCTATTCATCGTTCAATCGCCTAATCTCGTATCTGATAGTGATAGCCGAGCCATTGTTTGAATTTTTTCACCACATGCAGGCTATGACGAAGCAGATCTCTGTCTGCTCGCTCCATTAGTTTGACGTTAATCTTGTTGCTGCTGTGCTGTTGAGAAAGTCTTTGGGTTAAGCGCCACTTAAAGAATTGTTTGAGCGCTTCATTAAGGTTATCGGCGGTACTTTGCTCGAGCACTTTCTTGATGACCAACTGTTCAATACGTTCAAAGGTGTTGTTTACCGTGACACCATGTTCAAGGCAAAGTGCTCTCACACCGTGCACGATAGGGAAAATACCGCCCTGTTTGATGTCGAGCCCTGACTTGGATTGCTTCACATTGCCAAATAGGGTGAGGGGAACCGAGAAGTTCAGCGCGGGGCGGCAGAATTCCGTAAGAATTAATTCTTGTCCGAGCATCAAATCACTCAAGTGCTGCTTAACAGGGAGTAGCAGATCTCTATTGCCTGCAACTGCGTGTGCATCCGCCATAATCGCAATATCCATCACCGTATCTGGCGTCGCTTTTTTTACCCAACTCGTCAGAGTTTGTTTCCACTCTTGCTGTGAATGTACCCATTTGGGATTGTTGACCATCACATTGCCAGGGCACAGTGGGTAACCTAATTGTTGCAGGGTATGGGTGAGGTCGTTCATGGCACTTTGGCACTGGTGCCATTCCAAACCATCTTGAATAATCAGAGCGTTGTCTTGATCGGTTTTGAGAATTTGCTCCCCGCGTCCTTCAGAACCCAGCACGATCAGGCAGCAATGATTGTGCAGCGCTGGCGGGATAACCAGCTCAAACGCTTTCTCTATAATCTGTTCATTTACGGCAGAAATTAGCTCCATGATAAAGCGTGTGCGAATACCGTTACTGAGTAGGCTTTCGACCAATTGACGCTGTTTGTTGGATGCCATGGCCAACTCTTCAATGCTGGTGGCCCGCGCAATTCGCAAAGTAAGCACGTGCGAGTGAGTGGAGAACGCGCTGAGTATTTGCGTCATATCGACCATACCCACTGCGTTTTGACCATCACAAACCATCAGCCTTTTTACGCGATTTCGGGTCATGGTGATCATGGCGTTAAATAAGAAGTCGCCTTGATTAACATGCAAAACAGGGAAGGTTGCTATCTCGCCAACCGCCGTATCGAGTGGACGATTATCGAGCATCACCGCGTGCAATAAATTGGTTCGTGTGACAATTCCATACGGGAAGGAACATAATGATCCAAAAGCTTTTAGAACATCATGATCTAAATGAACCAGAGCCGAGTCTAAACCTTGCTCTTTAAGGGTTTGAGTTACTTGATTAATCGGTTGGTTAGGTTCGAGTATCAGTGGTGGGTGGTAAATCGAGTCGTCGACTTTGGTCAGTATGAACTCAGCAAGATTCTGCTGCTGTTGAGCGGCTTCAATTAGCGCTTTTCGGGTCGAAAGGTTGCTATCAAAGTAAGCGGCAAACTGGCCATTGGCGTGGTAAAGCTCGAGAAAGACATCGGTTGGCAGTAGATAACTTAGCGTATCTTCAAGTGCGATATATTGGTGTTTGGTGTGAGGCTCAAATTGACTGCGTACATCGAAGATATCGTCATTGGCATAGTGTGCGTAGATCTCTCCATCACTGCTCGCGCGCTCTTCAACAGCGCCTTTAATCAGAATATGCAGATGGCGACTTGGGCGGTCTGCCTCCAATATCACCTCGTGTGCTCGGTAATAAACCACATCTAAAGCTGAGCGCAGCGTTAGCTGTTCGGTTTCAGACAAGCTATCGAAGGGCGGGTGCTGCATATTAAATTTGTCAGGCATAAGCAATCGCAAGGGTATGGGAGTCTCTTTTCAGTGTGACAAATTACCAGCGAAGCTCTAGACGACTTTAGTCTAAATGCGATCGTGGGGGCGGGTGAGCGCCGGATACCTTAGTCAAATGGGATATCGATATTGATTGAATACAGGAATGCTATCTCCTCAATAATTCCCTTTTTCATCGTATGCGACGTAGGCATAATTGGTTCTGCCTTTTTCCGCACATTTTATAGGTTATTTATGTTTAGCCCTTCTCCTTATGGCTGGATCTCCCAGTATTTTCTTGGTTTCTTTTTTGCCTATGGTGTTTATTTGCCATTTTGGGCGCTGTGGTTTGAAGACCAAGGCGTGTCTGCGGGTGACATTGGTGTCCTTATTGGTATTGGCTTTGCGACGCGTTGTGTAGCTAACCTGGTGATTACGCCACGTATCCATAAAGTTGAGCATTTAATGCCAGCTTTGCGTTGTTTGAGCTTCGCGGCACTGCTGTTTGTTGGCTTCCATTTCTTCACTGGCGGCAGTTTTATATTGATGCTGTTAGCAACGGTTCTGTTTAACCTATGCTATGGGCCAATCATTCCACTCTCGGATGCGATGGCGAATCACTACAGCCGCCTTAATATGCTTGATTATGGGCGAACTCGCTTATGGGGTTCAATTGCGTTTATCGCAGGTTCAACTGTTGTTGGTTATTTAGTTGCGCAATTCGGTACTGACATGATCTTGTATACTGCTTTTGCCGGTGTGCTGATGTCATTAGTATTGGCGATGAGAAATCCTAACGTTATGCCAGTGACGCACTCTCAAGAGCAAGCGGTGCGCCCGAAACTGGGTGAGTTGCTACGTGAATCATCGGTAGTTAAGTTTTTAGCTTTGATGGCGCTACTGCAAGGTAGCCACGCGGCTTACTACAGCTTTAGTGCGATTTATTGGAAAGAGGCGGGTCACTCTGAGGCGATTATTGGTTACTTGTGGAGCTTAGGTGTGGTTGCAGAAGTCGCCGTATTTGCTCTGAGTAAGAGACTGTTCTCTGGGTTAGCATTACGTACTCTGTTTGTAGTCGCGGCATTAGGGGTAATGGCTCGCTGGGGAATTACCGCATCAACCACGGCAATTATTGGTTTGATTCTGGTTCAACTACTTCACGGCGTGACGTTCGCCATGGCACATATCGCTGCTATTCAATACATTCAATCTCAAGAACAAAACAAGATGGTTGCGTTACAAGCTCTGTATAACGCGATTCCATTGGGCGCCTTTATTGCATTAATGACCACCTTAAGTGGTTGGGGCTACGAGTTGTGGGGCGCGAATATCTTCTGGGCAATGGCTGCGATGGGAGCAATTGCTCTGTTTATCAAGCTAGATGAAAGAAGCTCGGTGGTTGAAGTTAACCAAACTGAATCAGAAGTTCGTAGCTGATAACCAATCGCGATTATTAGAGTCTAAAGCACAGAATTTAAGCGATGCGATTGAGTTAATGACTCATCCTTAGTTAAATGAAACCTCTCCCCTATGGAGAGGTTTTTTTATGGATGATGAAAGGGTTTTCAATGCAAGGATGGGTAGTAATTCCAGTCTCTTTAGCCTACTTGGGCGTGTTATTTTTGATCGCTTGGTATGGAGACAGACAGGTTCGTTGGCTATCGCGTTGGCGTCCGTGGATCTATAGCCTTTCGATTGCGGTGTATTGTACCTCTTGGACTTTCTATGGAACGGTCGGGCAGGCGAGCAATAACCCTTGGTCCTTTTTACCCATCTATCTCGCCCCGATTCTGGTCTTTACACTGGGGTGGAGGATCTTAGCGCGGCTAATCTTGATAGCGAAGCGTGAACACATCACCTCCATTGCCGACTTTATCGCGGCTCGTTACGGAAAATCTCAGGGCTTAGCGGTGGCGGTGACCGTTATTGCAGTGGTCGGTATTCTTCCTTATATCGCGCTGCAACTGCGAGGTATCACTATGGGGCTTGATATTGTAGCCCCGAATTTGGCGCAAGATTTCGGTTATCAGGACTATCATGTGTCTTGGTTTGTGGTCGGCGCATTAGCTATCTTTACCATGCTGTTTGGTACGAGGCACATCGACAACACAGAGCATCACCGTGGCATGATGATGGCGGTGGCGTTTGAGTCGATCGTTAAGCTGGCGGCGTTCTTGATTGTTGGCCTGTTCATCATGTATCTGGCGATGAGCAGCGATAAAATCGACCTGCTTGATGTGGCTACTTCCACCTACGAATCTCCGAATATTCCGACCTTAATTATTCATACCGTTTTAACCATGTTGGCAATTGTCTGTTTGCCACGCCAATTCCATACCATGGTAGTTGAAAACGAACGCCCCCAAGATCTGCACACCGCTCGTTGGCTATTTCCCCTTTATCTGATTTTGATGGGGCTGTTTGTTCTGCCGATTGCATGGGCTGGTCAGGGACTATTAACCGATATGCCCGCTGATACCTATGTGATCAGTGTGCCGATGGCTGAAGGTGCCAATCACATTGCCTTGCTCGCTTTCCTCGGTGGTACTTCTGCGGCGAGTGGTATGGTGATTGTGTCAACCATTGCATTGGCGATCATGGTGTCGAATGATTTAGTGATGCCGCTATTGCTGCGCCGTATGCGCTTAACCCAAAGGACTCATCGCCATTTCTCTGGGTTGCTATTGGTGATTCGTCGCGGGCTTATTTTACTTTTGTTACTGGGTGCTTGGCTGTTTTATCAGGCGCTCGATACCATTCATTCCTTGTCGGCGATCGGCTTCCTTTCTTTTGCTGCGATTGCTCAATTCGCGCCAGCACTTATTGGTGGTTTGTACTGGCGGCCAGGTAACCGTAAGGGCGTGTATGTCGGCTTAATGGTCGGCTCATTGATTTGGCTTATTACCCTGATGAGTCAAACCAGCATGTTGGCTGGCGACAGTGACAGTAACCTTTTACTTTGGATCATCACACCACCAGAGCTACTCAGAAGTTGGGATATCAGCAGCTCGAACTGGGGAATTGTGCTGAGTATTGTGCTCAATACCTTGTGCTATGCCGTGGTTTCGATGATGACTAGGCCAAGCCTAAGTGAGCGCTTACAATCAGCGGCATTCGTTGGTACGCCACTGCCTGAGAACGAGAATATCAGCCTTTATCAGAACCGTGTGACAGTCGCTGAGTTAGAGATGCTAGCGTCGCGTTTTGTGGGGCGCAAGCGTGCGAAAAGTGCCTTACATAGCTATTGGCAGCAACACGGTCAGCCGTTACTCCCTAATCAACAAGCCCCTGCGAGTTTAATTCGACACGCAGAGCGCGTACTCGCCGGTGTATTCGGTGCTTCATCTGCTAAGTTAGTACTCACTTCCGCCTTACAAGGAAGAAACATGCAGCTTGAAGAGGTTGCGACCATCGTTGATGAAGCCTCTGAACTGTATGATTTCAGTCGTGGTTTATTGCAAGGCGCGATTGAACATATCGGTCAAGGTATTGCGGTTGTTGATAAACAGATGAGGCTGGTGGCGTGGAACCAACGTTACTTAGAACTGTTTGAGTTCCCTGCGGGTTTAATTCAGGTTGGGCGACCCATTTCAGATGTGATTCGCCATAATGCTGAGCAAGGCTTGTGTGGCCCTGGTGACCCTGAAGATCACGTTCGTCGTCGTGTTTATCACCTTGAACAAGGTACTCGGCACACCTCTTCCCGCATCCGTCCTGATGGTCGAGTGATTGAGGTGCAAGGTAACCCGATGCCAAGTGGTGGTTTTGTGATGAGTTTTACCGATATCACTGTATTCCGACAAGCAGAGCAAGCGCTAAAAGATGCCAATGAAAGCTTGGAATCGAGAGTGCACGAACGAACCCAAGAGCTCGAAAAGCTGAACCATCGCTTGGTAAAGGCGACTCAAATTTCAGATCAAGAATCACAATCCAAGAGCCGTTTTCTTGCCGCAGTAAGCCACGATTTGATGCAGCCGCTCAACGCCGCCCGCCTGTTTGCTTCGTCACTTTCTGAGGTGGCAAAAGAGCAAGAGGTGAAGCAGCTTTCGTCTCACATCGAGAGTGCGCTAGGCGCTGCAGAAGATCTGATTGGTGACTTGCTAGATATCTCTCGATTGGAATCTGGGAAATTGGAAACCAACATTCACGCGATTGCCGTGCATGACGTACTAACTAACTTGAATGCGGAATTTAGTGCCTTAGCGAGACAACAAAAAATTGAGTTTCAGATGATCCCATCGTCATTGTTCATTCACTCAGACCCTAAGTTATTGAGGCGTGTGATTCAGAACTTTTTGACCAATGCTTTCCGTTATAACCCCGAAGGAAAAGTGGTGCTTGGTGCGAGGCGAGTGAACGGTCAGGTACGAATCGATGTGTGGGATAATGGAACTGGTATTGATGAAGACAAGCAACAAGAGATCTTCGAAGAGTTTACGCGTGGTAGCCAAGTTCGTGCTGACCAAGGGTTGGGGCTAGGGCTAGCCATCTCCAAAGGTATTGCTCATGTGCTTGGGCATCAAATTTCGATGCGTTCATGGCCGGGTCAAGGCAGTGTTTTTTCCATCACCTTAGCTCGAGCAGAAAAAGTGGCTCCAGTAGTGCAAGCTTCGACACCAGTGGTGACCAGCGACATCGAGCATCTCAAGATATTGTGTGTCGACAATGAACGAGAAATTTTAGTCGGTATGGAAAACTTGATTGGACGTTGGGGCTGTGAGGTTAAGACGGCGGTTGACCTGGTCGAAAGCTTGAAGTGTCTCGACGATGGCTGGCAGCCGAATGTCATTTTCTCGGATTATCGTCTCGACAATGGTCGAACAGGCCTTGAAGTCTTACAGCAGTGTCGATTGCGCCTTGGAGACTCTTTTGAAGGGGTCATCATCAGTGCCGATAGAACCGATGACATGTTGGCAGCGATAAAGGCCAACAGCTTTAGCTTTATTGCTAAGCCAGTGAAGCCACTAAAACTCAGAGCGGTATTGAATCGTGTGAGTTAATTCAATTAACTATTTTCAATTACCTACTAGCGACTAAAAAGGCCTCAGATGAGGCCTTTTTTGATCCGATAGACTTGTTATGAGTTACTGATTTTAACCTGCGATACCACCTTGAGTGAGCGCGGTTGGGTCAAGCAGCTTGCTGAGTTCTTCTCGGCTGAGATCGGTTTCTCTCTCGGCAACATCAAGAATCGGTAAGCCCTCTTTGTAGGCTTTCTTCGCAATATCCGCCGCTTTTAGGTAGCCAATCACAGGGTTAAGTGCGGTCACCAGAATTGGATTCTTTGAAAGCGCTAAATCAAGATTGTCTTGGCGCACAGTGAAGGTGGCAATCGCTTTATCTGCCAATGCGAGTGAGCTATTAGCGAGAAGCTCAATACTTTCTAATACGTTATGCGCAATGACTGGCAGCATTACATTCAATTGGAAGTTACCTGACTGTCCTGCCACCGTAATCGTGGTGTCGTTACCAATTACTTGCGCTGCCGCCATCGCAGCTGCTTCTGGAATTACAGGGTTTACCTTGCCCGGCATGATAGACGACCCTGGTTGGAGAGCTTGTAATTCAATTTCCCCTAATCCAGCTAGCGGGCCAGAGTTCATCCAGCGAAGATCGTTTGAGATCTTCATGATCGCAACTGCTGCAGTTTTGAGCTGTCCCGAAAGCGCAACGATCGCGTCTTGGCTGCTGAGATTAAAAAAGAAGTTTTCACTTGAGTTAAAGCTGATCTTTGTCGATTGGGACAGGTTACTTGCAAACTTATCGGCAAAGCGTGGGTCAGCATTGATCCCGGTTCCTACCGCTGTTCCACCTTGAGCAAGCGCCTTGATAGCAGGTAGAGTGCTTTCAATGGCTTGCTTGGCGTGTTCAATCTGGAACTTCCAGCCACCAAGCTCTTGAGCAAAGGTAATTGGCATCGCATCCATGAGATGAGTACGGCCTGTTTTTACTACCTCAGCAAGTTCTTGCTGCTTAACGGTAAGTGAGCCAGAAAGGTGGGAGAGTGCAGGTAACAACTTATTTTCAGCCATCAGAGCGACACTGACTTGAATCGCGGTTGGTACCACATCGTTGCTGCTTTGGCCCATATTGACGTGATCATTCGGGTTCACGTCGCCTTGTAAGCTTCTTGAGGCGAGTGTAGCAATCACTTCATTAGTATTCATGTTGGAGCTAGTGCCAGAGCCGGTTTGGTAGACATCGATCGGGAATTGATCCAGATGCTTACCATCGATGATCTCTTGGCTCGCTTCGGCAATCGCATTGGCAATATCACCTTCCAATAAGCCTAATTGAGCATTGGTATCAGCAGCAGCTTGTTTGATTAACGCCAGCGCTTGGATAAAGCTGGTGGGCATTTTGTGGGAGCTAAACGCGAAGTTGTCTGCGGCACGTTGAGTTTGTGCTTGGTACAGCGCATCAGCAGGGACTTTCACTTCCCCCATGCTGTCTCTTTCAATTCGAAATTGTAGGGTCATCTTCTATCCTTGTTAGCCAAGTGGGGCTTGGACTTGTTGTAGTGTTTGGCTGAGATTCAAAAAACGCACTTGGCCATGAGGCTGCTGGCAGTAGTGGCGCTTTAAATAAAATAGTGGTGAGTGAATAGAGTCTAGGCAGATATGACGAAAGGTAAAACTACGCTCAGAAGATTCAATCGCTTCAATCAAATGGAAGAAAACTTGGCGCAGGTACAGCTCACACAGCAAGATGTTTTCTTGGGCGGCGTGCTTTTCATAGTAAGCGGAAAGCGTCAGTGCGCACTCGATATAGTCTCGAATCACAAACGGTTCGTGGCCTTGAACTTGTTCTAAGGAGGTAAAGCGATCCTGCGCTTTGTAGAACCTCGAATAGAGACCCTGCTGTTCTTTCATCATCATTTGCATCTCTTTAATGGATGTTAATGATAATTATTATCAAATGAGATTTTAAAAACAACCCTTTGTTCATCTTTTTATAAAATGGAAGGAAAAAGAAAAAGCCGATACATAACGTATCGGCTTTCTGAGGTTCAGTACCTAATCCCTACAATGTAAGTACTGATTCGTTTTTTGCTAAACATCTCTGCTTAGTGGTCGTGAGCTTCACCAGCACCTTTCGGGTAACGGATGTTCTCAACCATATCTTGTACGTCTTGTGGTACTTCAGCAGTTACTTTGTTTACAGCAATTGATACTACGAAGTTTAGACACATACCTAGCGTACCGATACCTTCTGGGCTGATACCAAACCACCAGTTTTCAGGTGTGCTTGCTGCTGGGTTAATGAACTTGAAGTAGATGATGTAGCTTGCTGTGAAGGCAATACCTGACAACATACCTGCAATTGCGCCTTCCTTGTTCATCTTCTTGTAGAAGATACCTAGGATAATCGCTGGGAAGAAGGATGCTGCGGCTAAGCCGAAGGCAAACGCTACTACCTGTGCTACAAAGCCTGGTGGGTTAATACCTAAGTAACCTGCACCTACAATCGCGACCATGGCTGCCAAACGAGCGGCTAACAGCTCTTGCTTGTCGGTCATGTTTGGTCTGAAGCCTTTCTTCAATAAGTCATGTGAAATCGACGTTGAGATAACCAATAGTAGACCCGCGGCTGTTGATAGCGCGGCTGCTAGGCCACCGGCTGCAAGCAGTGCTACAACCCAGTTTGGTAGTTTCGCTAGCTCTGGAGAAGCCAGTACGATGATGTCACGGTTAATCTTCATCTCGTTGCGCTCATCGCCCGAGTAGAACATTTTGCCATCGCCGTTCTTATCTTCCCAACCGACTAGACCTGTGCTTTCCCAGTTTTTGTACCAGCTTGGTGCGTCTGCGGCTGCGACACCTTGCATGTCAGGGCCGTTGATTGTTTCGATCATGTTTACACGAGCGAATGCTGCAACACCTGGTGCTGTTGTGTATAGCAATGAGATGAACAGTAGAGCCCAACCCGCTGAGATACGAGCATCACGTACTTTTGGTACAGTGAAGAAACGAATGATTACGTGTGGAAGACCCGCAGTACCGACCATTAGAGCCGCACAGATGAAGAATACATCCACCATGCTCTTGTTACCTTCGGTATAGGCGGTAAATCCGAGTTCTTCGGTTAGCCCATCCAGTTTATCAAGTAAGTAAACATCCGTGCCTGATAGCGTAGAGCCCATACCAACTTGTGGAAGTGGGTTACCAGTCATCATGATTGACGTAAAGATTGCTGGAACAAGGAAGGCGAAAATGAGGACACAGAATTGAGCTACCTGCGTATAAGTGATGCCTTTCATGCCACCAAGTACTGCGTAGAAGAACACAATACCCATACCAATGATGATGCCTAGGTTAATGTCGACTTCTAGGAAACGAGAGAATACAACGCCTACACCACGCATCTGACCTGCAACGTACGTGAATGATACGAAGATTGCACAGAATACCGCTACCATACGTGCTGTTTTCGAGTAGTAACGCTCACCGATGAAATCAGGAACCGTAAACTGACCGAATTTACGTAGGTAAGGTGCTAAACATAGCGCAAGTAGTACATAACCACCTGTCCAACCCATGAGGTAAACCGCACCGTCGTAGCCGACGAATGAGATGATACCTGCCATTGAGATGAATGATGCTGCCGACATCCAGTCAGCGGCAGTCGCCATTCCGTTTGCTACTGGGTGTACACCACCGCCAGCAACGTAGAACTCACTTGTAGACCCTGCACGAGCCCAGATTGCGATGCCGATATATACCGCGAAAGTAATACCGACGAGAATAAACGTCCAAGTTTGAATATCCATGTTCTAGCCTCTAGTCTTCCTGTACGTTGTATTTTTTGTCGAGCGCATTCATGCGGACAACGTAAATAAATATCAGCGCCACGAAGGTGTATATCGAACCTTGCTGAGCGAACCAAAACCCTAGCTTGAACCCGCCAAACTGAACGGTGTTGAGGGCATCCACAAATAAGATGCCAGCGCCGTAAGACACTGCAAACCAGACAGCGAGCAGTGTTCCCATAATTCCCAAGTTTTCCTTCCAGTAGGCTTGAGCATGTTCCGTAGATTCGAACGCCATTGCCTTCTCCTTTATTCCGTTTCCGTAGAATGTCGTTGTGTTAACGTAATGTTACGATTTGAAATGTAGCAAGGATAAGTCAAGGGATCTGTGCAACTTTAGTCGGGACGGTATTAGCCCTAATTCACTGAAATATGGGAGTTGGGAGACAAAACCATATAAAAATGTGATGTTACAATGTTGTTAAATTAGCCAAAGGTCTAACAAAAAGGGGCGAATTAATGGGGGAGTAATAAAATTTAACAACTAAATGACAGAGAATCATTATTTAACCCTGCATATGACACGAAGCGAAATATAAGTTTGTTATAGTCATTACGCTGCTTTTAGAGCTCTTTTCTTGCCTAATGGCAGAAATTCGACATGCTTTAATCACGAGTTTAATCTTTGGGGGAACGAATTGGACGCAATAACTATTAATCACCTATTTTTAACTGGTGCAGTGCTCATCGCCATCAGTGTACTTTTCTCACAAGTGTCCTCACGATTGGGCGTTCCGATTCTTTTGATCTTTTTGTTTGTTGGTATGTTGGCGGGTGAAGATGGTCCCGGTGGCATCAATTTTGACGATTATTCATTAACTTACTTGGTGAGTAACCTCGCGCTTGCAGTGATCTTGCTGGATGGCGGTATGCGAACCAAGGTCGCAAGTTTCAAGGTCGCTTTTTGGCCGTCACTTTCGTTAGCCACGATAGGTGTGGCCTGTACTGCAACTCTGACCGGCTTAATGGCGGCTTGGCTATTCGAACTATCACTGATGCAAGGCATTCTGGTGGGGGCTATTGTGGGCTCGACCGATGCAGCTGCGGTGTTTTCTCTGCTGAAAGGGCAAAGCCTCAACGAGCGTGTTGGCTCAACCCTAGAGATTGAATCGGGCACCAACGACCCAATGGCAGTCTTCCTGACGGTGACTTTAATCGCGTTACTTGGTACCCCAGATGCCGAGATGGGGATGAATTTCCTACTGAAAAGCTTCGCGATGCAATTTGGCATCGGCACCTTTATCGGCCTAGGTGGTGGTTGGGTTTTATGGAGCCTCATCAATCGAGTACAACTGGCTGACGGCCTTTATTCGATTTTGGTACTCAGTGGCGGTGTGGCTCTGTTTGCCTTCTCTAATATGCTTGGAGGCAGTGGCATCTTATCGATTTACCTAGTGGGCTTGTTCATTGGTAATCGTCCGACACGCTCTCGACACTCTATTCTTAATGTTCTTGATGGCATGACTTGGCTAAGCCAGATCGTGATGTTCCTAGTGTTGGGTTTATTGGTTACGCCATCGACATTGATGGAAATCGCACTCCCTGCCTTGGCACTGGCGTTCGGTATGATCCTGTTTGCTCGTCCGCTGTCGGTTTGGTTGGGTTTACTGCCATTTAGAAGCTTTACCAGCAAGGAGCGCTGGTTTGTTTCTTGGGTAGGTTTACGTGGCGCGGTACCGATCATTTTAGCGGTATTCCCGATGATGGCTGGCCTGCCCAATGCTCAGCTGTATTTCAATATCGCCTTCTTCGTGGTTATGGTTTCGCTGATTGTCCAAGGCGGTAGCTTGATGAAAGTTGCGAGACTTGCTCAAGTCACTTTACCACCAACGCCTACGCCTATTTCGCGTACAGGTATTGAGATTTATCCGACCAGTGAGTGGGAGATGTTTGTCTACAAGCTGAAAGAAGAAAAATGGTGTGTTGGTGAACCGCTTAAGCGCTTGTCGATGCCAGAAGGCACACGTATTACTGCACTGTTTAGAAAGGATGCCTTGCTTCACCCATCGGGCAGTACCGTGCTAGAGGCGAACGATATTCTCTGTGTGCTTGGTCAAGATAAAGACCTAGATAGCTTAAGTGAGCTATTCAGTGAGGCACCTTTGGCTGAAGAAGCTGCACGGTTCTTTGGTGACTTCTTCCTAGATGTAGAGCTATCGGTTGCTGCAGTGAGTGATTGTTATGGTATTGAACTTGGCTCAGAAGAAGAGCGCGACATGACGTTAAAACAATTGGTTGCTCAAGAGCTTGGCGCACACTCTGTATTGGGCGATAGCTTTGAGTGGCATGACATCACTTGGGTAGTAGCAGAAATAGATGATCATAAAGTCGTCAGGTTGGGTTTATGTTTACCTAAGACGACTTTAGAAGAGGATATCAGTGAAGCTTAATTATGGACTTCTTGCAGTAAGATAACCGCTTGAGTTCGGTTTTTTACATCCAGTTTACGGAAGATGGCTGTCATGTGTGCCTTGATGGTCGCTTCCGAAACATTCAATTCATACGCGATTTGCTTGTTAAGCAAGCCGTCAGAAAGCATCCCTAATACCTTGTACTGTTGAGGCGTCAGTGTGGAAATCTTTTCCGCAAGGTCATTGCAGGCTGCATTGTTGGTGATCAGACCTTCTGGGAAGAATGGGTCACCATTAAGTACCTGATTCAGCGCACTCACTAATTCACGCATATCACTCGACTTAGGAATAAAGCCAAAGGCACCGTGGCTCTTCACTTGAGTGACCACACTAGCATCTTCACTGGCAGAGACGACCACAATCGGTAGATCTGGGTATTCCGCGCGAAGTTGAATGAGACCGGACATCCCGTTTGCTCCCGGCATTTTCAGATCGAGCAGTAATAGATCCGGCTCGTCTTCTTTCTTCAGCAGAGTTAGTAAGGCATCGAGAGAATCGGCCTCAAGCAGGTTCGCACCGCTGATCGCCATATGAACTGACTGAAACAGGGCGTTGCGAAAGAGAGGGTGGTCATCAGCAATGATGATGGTATAGGTCGAGTCCATGACGTTCATACTTTTAACAATTTAGTTAATATTTATTATCATCCTGATCGCGTATGTGGACAATATCTATGCATTAAAAGTCTGAACCATATCGACTTTTATCCCTGTTCTTGGAAAGTGTTTCTTACAATCACAAAAAAGCCGCACTGCCATCTCGTTATGAGGAGCGGTGCGGCTTTCGTTAGTGCTTATATTTAGATGAATGTCGCTGTTATAGCTGGTGGTCTTGCATGTGCTTTAAGAATATATCGGCAGGCATAAAACCCGTCACACGAGCATTTGGAACATGGTTACCCTTGCTGTCCCAGAACTCAATGGTTGGTAAACCTAGCACCTGTAACTGTTTAAGCAATTCAATGTCTTGGGGCATGTTCTTCGTTACATCCGCTTGAAGAAGGACAAAATCAGAAAGCTTGTTCTCTACATCGGCTTGATGGAAGGTGTACTTCTCAAACTCTTTACATGCGACACACCAATCGGCGTAGAAATCGAGCATCACTGGCTTACCGAGTTTCTTCGCTTCAATCAACTGGATTTCTAACTCTTCTACCGTGTTGACGCGCGCAAATTGGATTTGCTGTTCAACCACCACGCTCTTTTCTGCAAACCAGTAGTTGAGTGCAGGCTGTGCTGAGGCAAACAGCCCAAGCATCGCAATAATCCCCACTGCACTTTGCTTCCAGCCACCGAATGGCAGAGTATTTTTGCTGTGGTAAAGCCAACCAAAGGCGATGAAACCAAGGCTAGACCAAAGTACCGTCGCCCAAAATTCAGGGATGATACGTTCTAATAGGAAGATTGGCGCCGCAAGTAAGATGAAGCCAAATACGACCTTAACCTTATCCATCCAACCGCCCGCTTTCGGCAGTAACTTGTTACCAAATACCGCGACTAAGACCAGTGGAATACCCATACCGATCGCTAAGGCATAAAGGGCAATTGCACCGGTAAATAGGTCACCACTTTGAGCAACGTACAGCAATGCTCCAGACAGTGGTGCTGTAGTACAAGGTGAACACACTAAGCCAGAGATAGCACCCATCGCGAACACGCCTAGAGTATTGCCACCTTGCTGCTTATTGCTTTGGTTATTGAGCCAAGTTTGAATGCTACTTGGTAGTTGCAGGTTATAAACGCCAAACATCGACATCGCTAACGCCACGAACAGAACACTCAACGCGATCAGCACGTAAGGGTGCTGCATAGCCGCTTGGAACTGCATGCCGGCAGAGGCAACCACTAAACCCAATAAGGTGTAGGTTAAGGCCATGCCTTGCACGTAAATGAACGACAGCATCAGCGCTCGACCTTGGCTGAGCTTGCCGCCACCTAAAACGATACCCGTTAGAATTGGATACATAGGCAACACACACGGCGTAAACGCTAAACCAACACCGAGTGCTAAGAACAAGAGAGGAGTCCACCAACTGTCACCGAGCTTATCGGCTAAGCCTGCTTCTTTTGAAACGGGAGTATTGGTTTGTTGAGTGGTATTGCTTGCTGCGTCAGCTGTAGGAGAAGAGGGTTGTACTGAATTGTCAGCTTCACTAGTTGCATCAGATGAACCTTGTGAGGCACCACTGTTTTGTACATCACTGCTTTTCATATCCCCAGGACTCGTCGCAGTAAACGGTTCAATGTCGATTACTCGAATCTCTGGCGGGTAGCAGAACCCAGCGTCCGCACAGCCTTGATACTTAACGATCAGCTGTGAGCCATCTTGGTAACTCTGTAGCGGAACTTGCACGAATAGCGGCTGCGTATAAATGCTCACCTCACCAAAGAACTCATCTTGGTGTGGTTGGCCGTCTTCCATTTCAACATTGCCGATCGCGAGGTTTTTGCCGGTGAAAGAGAGGCTATGTTGATAGAGGTAGTAGCCCTCTTTTACTTGCCAGTCGAGAAGGAGCTTGCCGTCTTGCTGGTAGTAATTGAAAGGGAAAGCTTGGTCTACAGGGACAAAACCATTGTTATTGCCTCCGAAGCTTGGCTCGGCGTTGTCATTTCCAAAAAGCGCCCACGCAGGCTGGGTGAATAGGGAAACACAAACAAAAAGTAATGTGGCAAGTCGTCGCATACTATTTAGTCATCAAAATGGAGTTGAAGGTATCTTAACTCAATCAGACCGTAATAGTTTGTGATTAGTTTCATCGACCAGCAAATATCCATTAGGGCGGGTGAGCCACTTTCGTCGGCAGTCGAGAGAGAGTCAGCAGAGCAACTGCAGTGAACAGCCCTTGCCAATAAGACATTTAGGCAACACCCAAGCGTGCTTTTACCACTTGTTCGCAAGCATCTATGTTGGTCGTGTCTTTTGGAATAATTAACACGGTGTCGTTGCCACCAACAGTGCCGATAATCTCGGTATGTGGGTCGATATCAACCAATCTTGCGACCAACTGTGCACAACCAGGGTGGGTTTTTACTATCACCATCGCTTGGTTATGAGTGATTAATTCGATTTGCGATGAGATGGACGCATCGACACGAACAGGTGCACTTTCAACCGTGATGCAGTACACCTTTTTACCACAGGCGTTCTGGATTTTTACTACGCCAAGCTGTGACAAAATACGAGATACGGTTGATTGGCTAATGCCGGTATAACCTATCTCGACCAGTTTCTCGCGCAGTTGGTTTTGGGTCGAGAAGCTTTGTTGTTGTAGTAAGCGTTTGCACGCCGCAGTCAGTGTTTTATCTTCAGCTGAATACAAGCAACCGTGCTCAGTGATTTCGTTCATGAACAACTCCTTAAGGTCAACGTGTGGATATCGCTTGTCCATAGCGCCGAACGCACTCCCAAAGCCGTAGAGTACGATTATTAATAGGGCTTACCGATGAATCCCGAAGTAAAGAAGGGAGGGTATGCGAGATGTATGATCATCTATGCATTGAGTCTACCACTAAAGGATAGTTATCTTTTTGAGGGCGATCACCAAATAATATTCTGGTTTATTGCTTTTATTTTGGGGTTTTATTCTTTGGTTAATGGATATTTATTCCGACTTGGGAATAAATATCCATATTAGTTAAGTGGCTTTTGTTGCGAAGGTAATACCGCTAAGGGTTAGCGAATTTCATTCATGATCTCGCGAGAGAATACTTTTTCACAGTAGTGACATTTTAGCTGCACTTTTTCCTGTTTTAACTGCACTTTAAAGTGACTTTCGACAGGTTCACCGTGTGAAATACAGTTGCTATTTGGGCAAGAGAACACACTGTGGATTTGCTCTGGCAGTACAAGGGTTAGCTTGTTAACCACTTTATATTCTTCAATCTGATTGACCGTTGCCTGCGGAGCATAAAGAGCCAATTGGTTGGCTTGTTCCTTGGTCAGGAAGATGTTTTCAATTTTGATTAGGTCTTTATGGCCAAGTGCCGATGATGGCAGGTTTAAACCCATAGTGATGCGCTGCTCTGTTTTGTGCAGCTTAAACAGTTTAAGGATTTTGATACCAAGGTGCGCAGGGATGTGGTCAATCACGCTGCCGTTACGGATCGCTTCTACTTGTAGCTGAGTTTGTTTAACCATGACTGTTTCTCCTGCTTATAAAGTGTCGTTAAGAACTAGGGCCAATAGGGCTTCGCGAGCGTATACACCGTTTTCAGCTTGTTCGAAGTAGTAAGCGTGCGGAGTTTTATCGACATCGGTGGTGATTTCATCGACGCGTGGCAGCGGGTGAAGGACCTTCATGTTTTGACGAGCGTCTTTCAATGTATCGGCGGTGAGGATGTAAGCCGATTTCATGTGCGCGTATTCCGATGCATCAAAGCGCTCTTTCTGTACACGAGTCATGTACAGAACATCCAGTTCTGGCACGACTTCTTCAATGCTGCTGTGAGTGCTGTATTGGATACCCATCTCTTCTAATTCTTCACAGATGTAATCTGGCATCTCTAACACTTCTGGTGCGATAAAGAAGAAACGCACGTTATTGAATTTTGATAGCGCTTGCGTCAGTGAGTGCACAGTACGGCCATATTTTAGGTCGCCGACGAATGCCACATTGAGGTTATCAAGCGTGCCCTGCGTTTCGTAAATCGAGAACAGATCCAGCAAGGTTTGAGTTGGGTGTTGGTTGGCACCGTCGCCACCATTCACCACCGGAACACCGTTAGAAAATTCAGAGGCTAAACGTGCCGCGCCTTCTTGTGGGTGACGCATCACAAAGGCATCGACGTAAGATGAAATAACCTGCACTGAATCGGCAAGCGTTTCGCCTTTTTTAGCCAGCGATGTGTTACCGCCATTATCAAAGCCGATAACCGTGCCGCCAAGGCGTTGAACTGCGGTTTCAAATGAAAGGCGAGTTCGAGTTGAAGGCTCAAAGAAGCAGCTCGCAACGACTTTATTTTTTAGCAGCTCTGGGTTTGGCTCGGCCTTGAGTCTTGCTGCTGTGTCGACGATAAGCTCTAGTTCATTACGAGTGAGCTCAGGTATGGAGATGATGTGCTTGTTAAATAACGAATGCGCCATAACGGGTCTTCCTTTTTCTATGCATACAGTCAAATTGCGGACAAAAAAAAGCCCCCTAAAAATAGGAGGCTTCGAAACGATCAATAGAGCAAAATAAAAATGACACCACCGCCACTCTTTGGCGTGTAGTTTGACAATTATGTGCGACAGAGTTGCGGTTCATTTTTTGCTCTCTTAAGACAAATTTCGGAGGATTATACTCAGATAAAAACAGCACGCAATAGTTTCTGTAAAGTATTCATTTTATGGATATTTATGCCAGGTTGGTCTGTGTTTTTACTTCTTTTTAAGCCTTTGTTGAAGCTGAAAAACTTCGACTTTCTTCGGCTATAATTCTTTCAAATGAATGAAAAAAAATGCGGGCTTTATCCAAGGGCTAAATCCCAAGTACGCCACCCGCATTTCCCTGTTATTGCACTCAACTTATCGACTTCTTTGTAAATAAGAGAGTGCATTGCTTCTAAGTTTTATTAACTGTTTCGTTTGTTAACTGCCTAGTGTTGCAACCATTACCGCTTTGATGGTGTGCATACGGTTTTCAGCTTCATCGAACACGATAGAGTATTCAGACTCGACCACTTCATCCGTCACTTCCACGCCGTCTTTTAGTTGTGGATATTCAGCAGCAAGTTGTTTGCCTACCGTAGTATCTTCGCCGTGGAAAGCTGGTAGGCAGTGCATGAATTTCACATGTGGGTTGCCTGTTGCCTTGATCATTTCCATGTTCACTTGGTAAGGCATCATTAGGTTAATACGCTCAGCCCACGCTTCTTTTGCTTCGCCCATGGATACCCAAACATCGGTGTATAGGAAGTCACAACCTTGCACGCCTTCTTGAACATCTTCTGTTAGCGTGATTTTACCGCCAGTGTGTTCAGCAATTTCACGACATTGAGCCAATAGCTCTTCTTGTGGCCAGAATTGTTTTGGAGCAACAAGGCGAATGTCCATGCCCATTTTCGCAGCGCCAACCATCAGAGAGTTGCCCATGTTGTTGCGAGCATCACCTAGGTAAGCAAAACTGATTTCATGCAGTTGTTTACCACGGCCGTATTCCGTCATAGTTAGGAAGTCAGCAAGAATTTGTGTTGGGTGGAATTCGTCAGTCAGACCATTCCATACAGGTACGCCAGCGTAAGCGCCTAGCTCTTCAACGATTTCTTGACCGAAGCCGCGGTATTCGATGCCATCGTACATACGGCCAAGAACGCGAGCCGTGTCTTTCATTGATTCTTTGTGGCCAATTTGAGAGCCAGATGGGCCTAAGTAAGAAACTCGAGCACCTTGGTCGAATGCGGCAACTTCAAATGCGCAGCGAGTACGAGTTGATGTTTTCTCAAAGATAAGCGCAATGTTTTTGCCAGTCAGTGTTGGCTGTTCGTAACCGTTGTACTTCGCTTTTTTAAGCTCCATAGAAAGATCTAACAAGTGTTGAATTTCGCGTGGAGTGAAATCTAGTAGTTTTAGGAAGTTACGATTGCGTAGGTTAAAAGCCATGATGTATTCCTTCTTAGATTTAGGCGCTTTCTTGTTACAGGGAAAGAAAATTCAAGAAAGCGCGATTCAATTTTTGTGTATTAATTTCAGTTCAAACGGTGATTCAGTTTTCTCGCAAGGTTTAAAGTGCTCGCGAGTGGATTAATCTTTGGTGATGTTGGTGCCCGCTTGGCCTTGCAGAATTTGCAAACCATCTTCCAGCGCTCCGATACCGACGACTTTGCCGCCTTGTTGGATGAATTCGCACGATGCTTCAATTTTTGGCCCCATTGAACCGGCATCAAATTCGAATTTTGCGAGTTCACTTGGTGTAGTACTGCGTAGTGCGTGTTGAGTCGGTTTGCCCCAGTCAAGGTACACTGCGTCAGCATCGGTCAAAATAAGTAGCGCATCTGCATCCAGTTGTTTCGCCAAGAAAGCCGCTGACATGTCTTTGTCGATAACCGCTTCCACACCAACTAATTTGCCATTCTCTTTTTTCACTGGGATGCCGCCACCGCCAGTACAAATCACTAGGTGACCTGCATCGATAAGCTGGGTGATCGCTTCGTGTTCAACAATGCCTGTTGGTCTTGGGCTTGGTACTACACGGCGGAAATGTTGGCCGTCGGGTTTGACGATCCAATGGAATTTCTCTGCCAATTCACGCGCTTCAGCTTCTTCGTAGATCGGGCCAATCGGTTTGGTTGGATCGGCAAATGCAGGATCGTTTGGATCAACCGTCATTTGGGTCAACATGCACGAGATGTTGCGGTTAGGCAGGTAGTTCTTGAACTCTTGCATCAACATGTAGCCGATCATGCCTTGAGTTTCGCTGCCCAACACATCTAACGGGTATGGGTTTACTTTCTTGTATTCCAAACCTTGTAGAGCAAGTAAGCCAACCTGTGGGCCATTACCATGTACTAACACTACGTTGTACACTTTTGCTATTTCAGAGATGGTTTTCACCGCCGTTTCAATATTACGGCGTTGAACATCGGCTTCTAACGGTTCACCGCGACGAAGTAGGGCATTACCGCCGAGTGCAACAACAACAGTTTGCTTAGTCATAATTGTGTTCTCTCATTTTGGCCAAGCTGAGATTATTTAAGATGGTTCAACTTGGCCGTTTCGTCTTAGTGATTAGATACCATCACGCTCAATTGGGCAGCTCATGCAGCGTGCGCCACCGCGACCGCGGCCAAGTTCGTCTCCAGGAATCGGAAGAACCGTGATGCCTGCTTTGTCGTATTTTTCGTTGGTGTAGGTGTTGCCTTCGTAGCCAATTACGACGCCAGGTTTAACCGTTAGTACATTGTTTGCATCGTTCCACTGCTCACGTTCTGCATGGAAGTTGTCACCACCCGTCGTGATTAGGTTTAGCTTGTCTACGCCCAGTGCTTTTTCGATAGCCGTTACAAAGTAGCCTTCTTCTTTCACTTTCACCGCGCCAGACTCATCGCCAGTTAGATTCCAGCACTGCACGTCTTTACTCACCACTTCAGGGTAAACAGAGAACGTATCTTCGTTCATGTGAGTCATAACGGTATCTAAGTGCATGCAAGAACGGTGTTTTGGTAGTTGCATTGCGATAACTTGTTTCGCTTGACCGTGTTTGAATAGGCTAGATGCTAAGTGCTCAACACCTTGTGCTGTTGTACGCTCAGACATACCGATAAGAACCGTGCCACGACCGATAACAAGAACGTCACCACCTTCAATCGTTGAGTTGTCGTAGCTGATGCTTTCTTCATCGCCGAAGTATTTAATGAAATCTTGGCCAGCGAATGTTGGATGCCAGCGATAAATAGCGCGAACGTGGTTGGTTTCACGTTGACGAGCAGGCTTCGCCATCGGGTTGATGGATACGCCACCGTATACCCAGCAAGATGTGTCACGAGTAAATAGGTGGTTTGGTAGAGGTTCGATAATGAAGTCGGTTGGTGCGTGCATACCTTGCATCATTGAAGATGATTTCATTGGCATTTCTGCGTAAGACAGACCGCCCGTTAGGATTTTTGCTAGCTCTAGGTTTGGTAAGTCGCCCAGGTAGCAGCGCACATCGTTAGCAAAAGTTTTACCTAAGCGGTAATCAGAAACTTGATGATTCAGAAGCCAATCTTTCGCTTCTGGCACGGCTAGCGTGTCTGCTAGTAGGTCAGTAAGAAGAAGAACTTCAACACCTTGATCACGTAGCGTTTGAGTAAATGCATCATGCTCTTTACCTGCACGCTCAACGGCCAGTACGTCATCAAACAGCAAATCGTGGCAGTTAGATGGTGTTAGGTGAGTCAGTGCGCGTCTTGGACGGTGAACTAGAACGCGGCGTAATTGACCTATTTCAGAACCTACATAGAACTTACTCATGATCGTCTCTCTCTTATATATTTGAATTACTTTTATCGCTAAGAGTAATTATTTATTTTCAGTTGAGAAGAATGAATTATTTATTCATATCTCTTGTCTGGAATTAATATTACGCCTGCTAGTCAGGTATTCTTAGAGATCTATCACAAATCGTTTTTTATCCCGCAGCCCTTTAAAATTAAGGGTTGTAACAAACTTTATGCACTTTTAACTATTGTTTATCCCTTCTAAATAGTTAACTCTTAGGGAACATTATGCATGCTTTTTTTGCTCGTCTTACTAGAACGGAGATTGCAGGGGTTTATATGCAATATAAATTTATTGATAAGATTAAGCTTAAGGTGGAAGTATGCAGTGTTAGTATTTATATATTTAATTTTGAATGTGAAATTAATTATTCCTTAACAATTTAAATTCGAATAAAGCTATTGCGGTCACACTTTATAATCGAGTGTTTTAATCTGATTTTCTATGAAAATAGCCAATATTACTCCTAGGTTATTACTGAATTAATTTCTTTAAATATAATTAACTCTAATAAGTGACTAAGTATTTATCTAAATATAGTAGCGATGAATGTTTGTTTATTTATTAGCCTTGACGTGGATGGTTAAATATTGATTTTGCTTTCTAGCAAGTGTCTTCAGCTCGTTTGCGTTTTACTGCTTAGGTTAGGTGATAGAGAGGCTTTAAATGATGCGTGGGCAGCTTGTGAGGGCATTTTTCTGAAAGGAGCTTGTTAGAGTCGATAGTGACAAAAAAGCCGCTAAGAAAGCGGCTTTGTGTGAGAAAGTGAGGTGTGCTGGTTTTAGATAAGCGCACCAATACTCAGTACAATGATGCAGAACACCATCAAGATACCGATTAATGGCATAACCCATTTAACCCAGCGTACGTAAGGGACACGAGCAATCGCCAAGCCACCCATTACTACCGCAGAGGTCGGTGTGATTAAGTTCACCAAGCCAGAGGCTGATTGGTAAGCAGTGATAACAAGGTCACGACCTACACCAGCAAAGTCGGCCAATGGCGCCATGATTGGCATGGTCAATACCGCTAAACCAGACGTTGATGGCACTAAAAATGACAATAGAATTTCTAAGAAGAACATCACGTTAATAAAGATAACCGAAGACAACCCGGTGACCATCTGCTCTGCAGAGAAGAGGATGGTGTCTGTGATCATACCGCGGTCCATCACCACCACAATGCCACGTGCGATGCCTATAATAAGCGCCACGCCCAGTAGGTCACGAGCACCATCAATGAAGCTTGACGTAAACTCTTCTTCGCTCATGCGAGACACTATACCAACGATGATGGTCGCAGCTAAGAACATTGCAGAGATCTCTGCCATCCACCATCCAGCAACGGAAACACCGTAAATCATTACCGCGAATGAGCCACCAAAAATAGTCAGAATTAGCTTACGAGTTGCGGTGAATTCAAGTTTTTCGCCACTTGCGTTGCCAAGGAAGTGCGCTTTGTTCTCTTCGTATTTGTCATACACAATCGATTTGCTTGGATCGGCTTGCACCATTCTTGCGTAACGCATGACGTAGGCGACACAGATACCCCAGCCAATAATTAGCATACCAACACGCAGCGCGATACCGTCGGTAAATGGAATACCAGAGGCGTTAGCAGCGATAACCGTTGCGAACGGGTTAATGGTTGAGCCTAGCACCCCTATGCCTGCGCCAAGCAGTACGGTTGCGGCAGCCACCAGAGGGTCAAAACGAGCAGCCATCATCACAGGTACTAATAGGGTGTAGAAGGGCAGTGATTCTTCTGCCATGCCGTAGACAGTACCGCCCGCGGCAAATAGTGCCATCAGTATTGGTATCATCAACTCTTCTCGCCCTTCTAAGCGGGCGGTGACGCGTTCGATACCGGCATCAATCGCTCCCGTCTTGGTGACGAGTCCTAAGAAGCCACCAATGATTAAGATGAACAGTGAAACGTCTATTGCCGCAGCTTCATAGCTATTGTGGTCGTAGAAGCCGTCAATAGGCGCTAGTAGTACGTCAATTACACCTTGAGGGTTACCCTCTACCGCTTGATAAGTACCTGTTACAGGTACTTCTCGACCTAGCTCCTCATTCATTGCTCGGTCGTATTGTCCTGCTGGAACAATCCAGGTAAGGAGCGCGACGAACGCAATTAGAATAAATAGAATGGTATAAGCAGAAGGGAATTTAAAATTGGCAAAGAAGCCGCCCTTTTTTGTCTCGCTTGGTATTGTCTGAGTTGTCATGGCTATCTCCTTACATCATCTTAAATAAAAGTGATGTGAATTAGCGACTAATGATTTATAGATTGTAAACACATTGACTATTATAAAGTGACCAACGATAAAAGTTGCTGACTTTAAATTAAGGTTATTTTTATATTTACCAATCTAAATGAAGTTGGATTTATTTTAGCTGCGGTTATTTTATTCCTTACTTCAGTATTTAAGTTTGGTGCTGTTCACAAAAATAATCGCCAATGAATGGGCTGAAAAATGGCATGAAAACAGCAAGGTTTTTTGGTTAGTTAGCTTGGATTAATATTCGATATGGATTAAAGAAAAGCGAGGGGGGATTGATTTGATAGGTGTTGTTTCTAGTTGGTTTGAATAACCTTGGAATTTTATTCAAACTTTATTTTTGGGCGATTTTTAAAGTTTATAATGGATATTTGACGTGTATCAAATATCACATTGGGTAGAAAACAAAAAAGGAAGCCGAAGCTTCCTTTTTAATGTTCAATCATTAGCGAGTGTTAGATAAACAGGCCGCCGAATGCGAAGCCTAGCGCTACCGCAGTACTGATTGTTACCACACCTGGAATGAAGAATGGGTGGTTGAATACTAGGTTACCGATACGCGTTGATCCTGTGTCATCC
Organism: Vibrio gigantis; assembly: GCF_024347515.1. Classification (NCBI taxonomy): domain Bacteria; kingdom Pseudomonadati; phylum Pseudomonadota; class Gammaproteobacteria; order Vibrionales; family Vibrionaceae; genus Vibrio; species Vibrio gigantis. Next base: position 3,324,738 of record NZ_AP025492.1, on the reverse strand, counting down.
ATCTCAACGGCTGCTAGTAGCGTTGGGTAAGTTGGAAGAACGAACAGCGCACTTACCGCAGCAAAAGAAGCTACGGCTGTTAGTGGTGCTACGCCAATCGCTAAAGCTGCAGGCATCAGTGCAACGGTTGTTGCGCCTTGAGAGTAAAGCAGCATAGAAGCGAAGAACAGAACAAGAGCCAGCATCCATGGGTAGTCAGCCAATAGAGCACCTGCTACGTCTTTGATTTCAGCAACGTGTGCGTTTACAAACGTTGAACCTAACCAAGCCACACCAAGCACACAAACACACGCAGTCATACCAGAGCGGAATGTTGGCGCTGAAGAAATCTTCGCGGCATCAATCTTAGTGAACATAACGATTGCCGCTGCTGCCGCTAACATCACAGACATGATCGCTTCGTTACGACCTAGTGCAGGGTTTTCAATTAGGCCAACTGAGCTAGAGATAGCTGCTGCGTAGCAAACCACGAAACCAATCGCTGCTAGGAAGATGTAAGTTGCTTTCTTCGCTGTTGGAAGGATCTCGCGTTTTTCTTCTGTTGCCAGTTTAATTAGACCTTTCTCTAGACGCTCTTGGTAAACAGGATCGTCTTTTAGCTCGCTACCCATGTAGTTAGCGACAACCGCGCCAACCATACAAGCGATGAAGGTTGTTGGGATACAAACCATCAGTAGCGTTAGGTAATCAACACCGAACGGTGCAAGCATTGCTGCGAAAGCCACAACCGCTGCCGAGATTGGCGAAGCCGTGATAGCAATTTGAGAAGCAACAACAGCAATAGACAGTGGGCGAGAAGGACGTACACCTTGGCCTTTTGCTACTTCTGCAATAACTGGCAGAGTTGAGAATGCTGTATGACCAGTACCCGCCATCAGCGTCATTAAAAAGGTCACAATCGGCGCGTAAAAGGTGATGCGTTCTGGGTGCTTACGCAAAAAGTTTTCTGCAATTTGCACTAACCAGTCCATACCGCCAGCAACCTGCATTGCAGCAATTGCGGTGATAACCGACATGATGATCAAGATTACATCAATTGGGATAAAAGATTGGCTTGTTGGAACGCCAAGAATAAGTGAAAGGGCAATAACACCAGCACCACCGGCAAAACCAATACCGATGCCGCCAATTCTGGCCCCCAAAAAGATAAAGAGCAGGACGATAAATAGTTCTACTGCAATCATAAGTAACACCTCATTTAGATTTTATTATGTGACCACTCATTGAGGGAATGTTCAGATAATAGTTCTATGGTTTAGATTCGATTAAGCAAAAGTGCAACATATAGAAAACCACAAAATAAACAGGGTTAACCGTATTGGAGCCTAAAAAAGGGCTCCGCTTGGAGCCCTTTCTCGCTAACTTTATTCGTAGCGCTTCGCTTTATACTGAGGATGCATCAAATTTTCAACAGAGAAAATGTCATCAAGTTCTTCTTCGGTTAATAAACCGCGTTCTAGAACCACATCACGAACACTCTTACCTGTTTCAGCACAGATCTTACCAACAATGTCACCCTCGTGGTGGCCAATGTATGGGTTTAGGTAAGTAACGATACCGATAGAGTTAAATACGTGTGATTCACATACTTCTTTGTTCACAGTAATGCCGTCGACACACTTGTCGCGCAGGTTCACACATGCGTTTGTTAGAATGTCTAGAGACTCAAACATGCTTTGTGCAATAACCGGCTCCATTACGTTAAGTTGAAGTTGACCACCTTCTGCAGCGAAAGAAACCGTGTTGTCGTTACCTAGAACTTTAAAGCAAACTTGGTTTACTACTTCAGGTACAACTGGGTTTACTTTGGCAGGCATGATTGAAGAGCCAGCTTGTAGTTCAGGTAGGTTCAGTTCGTTCAGGCCAGTACGTGGGCCTGAAGAAAGTAGACGTAAATCGTTACAGATCTTAGACAGCTTAACCGCTAGACGCTTAAGTGCGCCGTGCGTCATTACATACGCGCCACAGTCAGATGTCGCTTCGATTAAATCTTCAGCCGCTACACACTCTAGCCCCGTTACTTCTGCTAGGTGTTTAACTGCAAGGCCTTGGTAGCCTGGTGCTGCGTTTAGACCTGTGCCGATAGCTGTTGCGCCTAGGTTAACTTCAAGCAGTAGCTTTGATGTGTATTCTAGGTTTTTGATTTCTTCATTGATGGTTACAGCCCAAGCGTGGAACTCTTGGCCAACCGTCATTGGAACTGCGTCTTGAAGCTGAGTACGACCCATCTTCAAAATTGTGTTGAATTCTTGGCTCTTAAGTTCGAATGCACCTTTTAGGTACTCGATAGCGTCGATCAGTTTACGAACACTGTTGTACACAGAGATACGGAAGCCAGTTGGGTAAGCACAGTTAGTCGATTGGCTGCGGTTTACGTGGTCGTTCGGGTTGATGAACTCGTATTGGCCTTTTTCTTTGCCCATAAGCTCAAGTGCCACGTTCGCTACAACTTCGTTTGCGTTCATGTTTACAGAAGTACCAGCACCACCTTGGAAAACGTCCGATGGGAACTGATCCATGCACTTGCCAGTGTCTAGAATTAGGTCACAAGCTTGGATGATGTATTTAGCCACTTCGCTAGGAATCACACCTAACTCTTTGTTTGCTAAAGCCGCTGCTTTCTTTGTCATCACCATACCGCGAACGAATTCAGGTACATCTGAGATCGTTACATTTGAGATGTTGAAGTTTTCAACTGCGCGTAGGGTGTGGATGCCGTAGTAAGCATCAGCCGGAACATGACGTTGACCTAAAAGATCTTCTTCGAGACGAGTAGCTTGAGGAGCATCAACTTGTGCTTCTGATAGAGTAGCCATAACAGGATCCTTAGAGAATTATTCTGATTATATAGTTAGTTATTAGCCTATTCTGTGTGCAAATACTCCGTTCGCTAGAATATTGGGCTGATAAATCCGTCCTGACTTATGTGGCACATGATACTGTACTTAGCGCATAAAAATAGTAAGTTGATCACCTTTTTCGGTTTTGTTTCGTCAATATTTTGCAAAGTTAATTTGGGTCAATAAACACGCTTATTTACAGGATAAATTTGAGATTGCTAGGGCTTTCAGCGTAAACTGCAAGTAACAAAGGAGGGCGTGTGTTTCCTATCTTATTATTACTATTTATCTTCGTACCCATCATTGAGATTGGGCTATTTATTCAAGTTGGTGGCTTCTTAGGATTGTGGCCAACTATTGCGTTGGTTTTGATCACGGCATTTGTTGGTGCATCGCTTGTTCGTAGCCAAGGCATTCAGACACTTATGTCTGTGCAAGGTCGGTTACAACAAGGCGAAATGCCAGCACAACAGATTCTTGAAGGCGTAATGCTTGCGGTTGCAGGTGTACTGCTGCTGACTCCGGGCTTTATGACAGATGCGCTTGGTATGTTGGTGTTACTGCCAGCGCCAAGAGCGATGATTGCCAAGAAAATGATGGAAAAAATGGTGGTTAAAAACATGTCTGGCGGTTTCCACGCTGGTGGGCAGGGTGGTTTTGGTCAGAGTCCATTTGGACAAGACCCGTTTAATCGTGACCCATTTGATCAGTCAAAAGACGGCAACACCTTTGAAGGTGAGTTTGAGAAGAAAGACGATGACAACGATCGTAATCGCTTAAACTAATCTCGTCGCTTTATACTTTCTTTTATATAGAAAGATAAAAGACCAGAAACAGAAAAGGCTCTTACCTTTATCCTTCGCAAGAAAGAGATAACGGTAAGAGCCTTTTTTATTGCGTATTAGCTATTTACTATTGTTAGCAGGAATAGGTAACAGGCCGGGTGAGCGGTTCTTTACTGAGGTTGGTATTTATACCGCGCCTTCAAAGCCCATTTGTCGCCACGCTTCAAATGCGATGATTGCTACAGCATTTGATAGGTTCAGGCTGCGTGCGTCTGGCATCATTGGAATACGAATACGTTGTTCCATCGGCATGCTTTCGATGAACTCAGCAGGTAGGCCGCGTGTCTCAGGGCCAAACATCAACACATCGCCTTGTTGGAACTTGGCATCAACGTGGTGACCTGTGGTTTTAGTGGTGCAAGCGAAGATACGGAAATCACCTTCGCGTTCATTCTCTAGATACTCAAGGAAGGCTTCTAGATTCTTGTGACGCTTAACTCGGGCAAGGTCATGGTAGTCCAAGCCAGCACGACGCACTTTCTTCTCTTCAAAATCAAAGCCAAGTGGTTCGATAAGATGCAGGTTTGCGCCACAGTTAGCACATAGGCGGATGATGTTACCCGTATTGGGTGCAATTTCTGGTTCGTATAGAGCGATATCAAACATGTTGGTTCATAAGAATAATCAAAGATAGCCAGAGTATACGGTGGCAAGCTGAGTGAGTACAGTTCACCACCATTAGCTTACGCTTTATTCGCGAGGGCTTGTGCGTAGTTTTCAGAAACCGCATTCCAATTCACCACATTCCACCATGCATTGATGTAATCGGGGCGACGGTTTTGGTAGCTGATGTAGTAGGCGTGTTCCCAAACATCCAGCGCAAGAATCGGCTCACCGTTACTGGCGATGGTATCCATCCACGGGTTGTCTTGGTTTGAGGTCGAGATGATTTTCAATTGCCCTTCTTCTACCACCAACCACGCAAAGCCTGAACCGAAGGTATTGATTGCTGCTTGAGCGAACTGATCTTGGAATGCAGCAAAATCTCCAAATGTGCTTTTAATCGCCTTACCAAGCTCGCCCGTTGGTTCACCACCGCCGTCTTGGGACATACAGTTCCAATACAAAATGTGGTTGTAGTAGCCGCCACCATTGTTGCGCACGGCAGGACTGTGTTGTGAGATGTTAGCGAAGATCTCGGTCAGAGATTGCTGTTCTAGTTCGCTGCCAGACACCGCCGCAACAAACTTATCGTAGTAGGTTCTGTGGTGCTTGCTGTAATGCACTTCCATCGTTTTAGCATCAATGTAAGGTTCTAGGGCATCGTAAGCGTAGGGTAGATCAGGGAAAGTGTGCGACATGGTAAATCCTCCATAATTAGAGGATTTACCATAATGATAATAACAATCATTATCAACTGTGATCTTTGTAGGGGTATTACACCGGTAAGATAGGTAGGGTGATTTCGAGTTGCAATCCACCTAACTGGCTGCGGGTTGCTGTGATGGTTCCGCTGTGTTGGCGAATCGCACTCTCAGTAATGGTTAACCCAAGCCCTGTGCCTCCGGTATTACGATCACGAGCAGTGGAGACACGATAGAAAGGTCTGAAGATAGAGTCCAGTTCATCCTCTGGCACACCATCACCATTATCATTGACGCAAATTGTTAGCTGATCTTGGACCACATGGAATTGCACATCGACTTGGTCTTTGCCGTAGTAGATCGCATTGCGTGTAATGTTGTCTAACGCACTCATCAGCAGCTTAGGATTACCTGAAATTGAACGTTCAGGGATCTCTGAGAACGTCAGTTGTTTGCCCATTTGTTCGGCTTCAAACTGTGCGTCTTTCAAGATCTCTTCCCACAGGCTCGAGATAGGCTGAACCTCACGAGTAATGTGGCTGTCGACCTGCATGCGAGACAGCGTCAGTAGCTCACTGATCATCTGCTCTAAACGCTGCGCCTCGGTATCAATACGATCAAGCTCTGGGCTATCACCTTGTTTACGAATCGCCAGTGCATTCGCCATGCGCAGACGAGTCAGTGGAGAGCGGAGCTCGTGTGATATATCAGAGAGCAGTCGTTGTTGCCCTGAAATCATCTGGTTTACCGCTTCGACCATTTGGTTAAAGCTTTCACCCGCTTGTCTGAATTCAGAGGTACCTTTTTCAAGTGTAGGGTCGACCTCAAACTGACCTTTCGCTACACGTTGAGCTGCGCGTTCTAGCCTGCGAGCTGGTTGACTCAGTGCCCAAGCTAACCAAAGTAATAGCGGAGTACTCGCTAGCATGACAGCAAGCAATAGCTGTAGAGGTCTATCAAACAGTCGTAGCAAAAATGGCGGCGGTTGATTCCACTTCACTCCGGCGTACATCAGCAGTTCTTCACCAGCGAGTGTAATCGGCACTGGCCCAGCCACCATGTAGTGTCCGTAAAGCTTCTGCTTTGGTACCTCTGGGTTATCAATTGAGGTCACAAAGTTACGAATCGCTTTAAGTTTGTAGTCTGAATGCCTTTTTGAGGTTAGGACTGCGCCCTCAAGGTCGGTTAAATAGATGCGAGCCCGAGAATCCTTACGGCTACGTGGTGCCTCAAGTTGGAAGATGATCTTCCCCAGATTCGGCTCTCTGGCGTAGCGTTTTTCGGTGCTCTTAGCAATACGCTCTAATTTATTGAGATGATCGGCGGGCACATCGCGCGCCACTCGCGGGTCTAAGTGTGGCAGCGAAAGTACAGATAAAAGCACCAGTAACATGGTGAACCAAAAGATGGCAAAGATACGTCCATATAAGCTGGTGATTTTAGGTATACGCATTAATCTTCCTCTACCAATAAGTAGCCACGACCGCGTAAGGTTTTGATGCGTGATTTGCCGTCGCTGCGCTCGGGAATCTTCTTACGTAGGTTGGAGATGTGCATGTCTATCGCGCGATCAAACGCCGCGAGCCGTTTACCTAGCACGTCTAGGCTTAGTGCTTCTTTGGTGATCACTTGCCCTGGGTTTTGGATAAGGTGACTCAGTAGTGCGAACTCTGTTGTGGTGAGGTCTATTAGCTCACCGTTGCAGTAGGCTTCTTGTTTACCAGGGAATACTTCAATGTCTTGATATTGAACCTTATCACTGGCTGTTTTAGGAGTGCTGTTGGTTTGTGTTCGGCGTAAGATAGCGCGAATACGAGCAAGCAACTCTCGGTCACTGAAAGGCTTTGGAAGGTAGTCGTCTGCGCCAAGCTCAAGGCCAATCACACGGTCGATCTCTTCGCCTTTTGCCGTCAGCATTAGCACGGGTGTTTCCCAATTCTCTCTCAGCTTCTTGAGTGTTTCCATGCCATTAAGACGCGGCATCATCACATCCAAAAGAATCAGGTCAATCTCATCATTGATAGCTTCAAGTCCCGCATAGCCATCATTGGCTTCGGAAACAGTGAAGCCCTCAAAGCTCAGAATGTCTTTGAGTAAGCTGGTTAACTCGGTGTCGTCATCAATAAGAAGAATGTTCGCCATTGGGAAGCCTTAATCGGTTATCTACTATTTACACGTTAATAATACTGCTAATTATTCGTCAACTTTCACTCTTTACGATTCTTTACGCTTTCTAAACGTCACTTTACGAGGGAAAGACTAATCTATATTCAAGCGCTGAGAAACAGACGCAACACATGACTTATTATACCGAATTGAGGCAACAATTATGAAAATGACTAAGAAACTTGTACTAGCAGCTGCGGCACTTCCACTTATTTTTGGTACAGCAAGCGCGTATGCTTACGGTGGTGGTGATAAAGGCGATCATAAAGGCATGCACGGTAAATGCGGCGGCTTCGACAAGAAAGTGATGCGTCAGCTAGACCTAACGGACGCTCAAAAAGAAGAACTAAAAGAGATGCGCGAAGCGAATCGTGCAGAGATGAAAGAAAAACACGCTGGCAATAAAGCCGATAAAATGGCGAAAATGAAAGCGCACCAAGAGAAAGTTCAAGCATTGGTACTGGCTGATAACTTCGATGAATCAGCAGCGAACGACCTAGCAAGCGAAATGGTTGAGAAGCAAACTGAGCGTCGCGTGGCAATGCTGAAGAAGCAACACGAAATGATGAGCGTACTAACGGCTGAGCAAAAGACTCAACTGAAAGAGATCCAACAAGAGCGCATGACTAAGTGTGCTGAAAAAATGGAAAAGCACATGAATAAAGACAAGTAATTCAAGCTTGAGAAAGCAGCTTTGAATGAAAGTGTTTAGAAAGAAGCGGCCGAGTGCCGCTTTTTTGATCGCTAAAAATGAATGTCTTACATCCTAGCTGTCATATTCAATTGGTTGTTTGCAGGTTATACTTTGTGCTATCAGTCACTTTATAGCCAAGTTATGAAACAAGAATACGCACGTTTAGTTACGCTCGCTGCTTGGGCAGCCACCACCATCGCCACTATTTTATTGATAGTGAAAGTCGTAGCGTGGTGGGTGACAGGTTCCGTGAGTCTGTTGGCTTCCGTGGTGGATTCAATGTTAGATATTGCGGCCTCTGTCGTTAACCTCATCGTAGTTCGCTACTCTTTGCAGCCCGCCGACAAAGAACATACCTTTGGTCATGGCAAGGCTGAATCTCTTGCCGCATTAGCTCAAGCGATGTTTATATCGGGCTCGGCTTGTTTCCTCATTCTTAATGGTATTGAGCGCTTCTTCAGACCTCATGAACTGAACTCTCCAGAGATTGGTATCTACGTCAGCTTATTCGCGATGATCATGACCTTCGGCTTAGTTCGATTCCAAAAACACGTGGTGAAGAAAACGGGTAGCCAAGCCATTGCCGCTGACTCACTGCACTACCAATCTGACCTATATATGAATGCAGCAATCATGCTGGCTCTAGCGTTGAGCTGGTTTGGCATTGGCCAAGCGGATTCTGTATTTGCGGTCGGTATCGGTATCTACATTCTTTACAGCGCTTATCAAATGGCGATGGAAGCGATTCAATCTCTGCTTGATCATAAGTTGCCAGATGAAGAGTTAAAGCAGATAAAAGAGACATCGTTGAGTGTGGAAGGGGTGCTTGGTGTGCATCAGCTGAGAACTCGTCGTTCGGGGCCAATTCGCTTCATTCAATTGCACTTAGAACTTGAAGATGAGATGCCACTTATTGAAGCGCATCGCATTTCTGATGAAGTAGAGGCTAAGCTTATCTCTGTGTTCCCTGATGCTGATGTATTAATTCACCAAGACCCGTACTCGGTCGTCTTTGGGCCGGAGAAGCAGCAGAAATTCCACTCGTGGTAATGCGTGCTAAAAATCAGCTGGCAAATGGTAAGTGGGTGGCTTTTGAACTAGAGTGAGTAAAAATTATTAACTCCTAGGTGATTCAAAAACCACCTTAGTAACAATTAATGTTGATTCTGATGTGAATCAACAAAGTTATTGAGTAAAACTGTAATACTCTTACAGAAGTAGAAATGTTACATAATTTTACGCGATTTGAGTGCTATTCCTGTTGAGGAAATGTAACATAACGCACAAATATAGATTTAAAATCTTGTTGATATACAATCAGCAAGAACAAGAATTGAATAATAGATTCCCAAAAATCGAGGGTGAGCATGATTAAGAAGATCGGTGTTTTGACCAGTGGTGGTGACGCTCCAGGTATGAACGCAGCAGTTCGCGGCGTTGTTCGTACTGCGTTATCAGTTGGCATTGAAGTTTACGGCATTTACGACGGCTACCAAGGTCTTGTTGAAGACCGTATCGAAAAGCTTGACCGTTCAAGCGTATCTGACGTAATCAACCGTGGTGGTACCTTCTTAGGTTCTGCTCGTTTCCCTGAATTCAAAGACGTTGCTGTTCGTGAGAAAGGCATCGAAAACCTTAAGAAACACGGCATCGAAGCACTTGTTGTTATCGGTGGTGACGGCTCTTACATGGGTGCTAAGAAGCTAACTGAGATGGGTTACCCATGTATCGGTCTTCCAGGCACAATCGATAACGATATCGCGGGTACTGACTACACAATCGGTTACCTAACAGCGCTTAATACAGTTATCGATTCAATCGACCGTCTACGTGACACGTCTTCTTCTCACCAACGTATTTCTATTGTTGAAATCATGGGCCGTCACTGTGGTGACCTTACGCTTATGTCAGCAATCGCGGGTGGTTGTGAGTACATCATTACTCCAGAGACTGGCCTAGATAAAGAGCAGCTTATCGGCAACATCCAAGATGGTATTGCGAAAGGTAAGAAGCACGCAATCATTGCTCTAACTGAACTAATGATGGATGCGAACGAACTGGCTAAAGAGATCGAAACTGCAACAGGTCGTGAGACTCGCGCAACGGTTCTTGGTCACATCCAACGTGGTGGTCGTCCTACTGCATTTGACCGTGTACTGGCTTCACGCATGGGTAACTACGCTGTTCACCTTCTTCAAGAAGGTCACGGTGGTCGTTGTGTTGGTATTGAGAAAGAAGAACTTGTTCACCACGACATCATCGACTGTATCGAGAATATGCAGAACCCAGACCGTTCTGAGCTGTTCCGTGTAGCAGAAGAGTTGTTCTAAGCCACGCTTAGTGTTTGCTTAAAGAATTTTAAAACCGCTGATTTATCAGCGGTTTTTTTATGTCTGTTGTTTGAGATTTCAGAAATGACAGGCAATAAAAAAGGCCAACCTAAGTTGACCTTTCATTCAATTTAAACGGTGACGTTTAAATTAAGCTTTTGCTTCAGCTGCTGCTTTAGCGATAGCTGCGAAGCTTTTCGCGTCTAGAGCTGCGCCGCCAACTAGAGCACCGTCGATGTCTGGTTGTGCGAAGTAAGCTGCTGCGTTGTCTGGCTTAACAGAACCGCCGTATTGGATAACAACTTTCTTAGCAACTTCTTCAGATTTCTCTGCGATGTGTGCACGGATTTGAGCGTGAATGCGTTGTGCATCTTCAGCTGTAGCTGCTTTACCAGTACCGATAGCCCAGATTGGTTCGTAAGCGATGATAGCGCCTTCTAGAGCTTCAACACCTTGAGTGTTGATAACTGCGTCAAGTTGACGTGCACATACTGCAACAGTTTCGCCTGCTTCGTTTTGTGCTTCAGATTCACCGATGCAAAGAACTGGAGTTAGGCCGTTCTCTTTTAGGAATGCGAATTTCTTAGCTACGAACTCATCTGATTCGTTGTGGTATTCACGACGCTCAGAGTGACCGATGATGATGTGAGATGCGCCGAACTCTTTAAGCATTGCTGGAGACATGTCGCCAGTGAATGCACCGCTGTTGTTTAGGTCAGAGTTTTGAGCACCTAGGATGATCGCGCTGCCCGCTTCAGTAAGCGTACGCTCTGCTAGATCAACGAAAAGTGCTGGTGGAGCAACTGCTACGTCTACGCCTGTTACGCCTTCAAGTTCAGCGTTAAGACCGTTTAGTAGATCAACAACCATTTCTTTGCTGCCGTTTAGTTTCCAGTTACCCATAACTACAGGATGACGCATAGGAATATCTCCAAAGTATTTAAATAAATCGAATGTAAAAAAGTAAACTTTATTACGAAATAATATAACAGATTAATATCAACAGATCATGACTGTGGTCATGACTTTCTTGGATCTTACTCAATGGTCAGAGTAGATTTTGAACATATATCAGTGATCCGGCAGACAGAATAATAGCTAACCTCTCGGATTTTTCATCGTTAGTTGTTATTAAGGGACAAACGATTGCGTTAACAACAGGAAGTAACAATGCCGAATCTAGTTCTAGAGTACTCCAATTCAGTGGATGAGCGAGTGAATATCCAAGGCTTACTAGAAGATCTCCATCAAGTAGCACTCACATGCGGCTTGTTTGATGTGCCGTCAGTGAAGTCTCGTTCACTGCGTTGCCATAATTGGTTGGTCGGTGACGAGGAAGATAGTGTAGACTTTATTCATATCAGCTTTGAGCTACTTTCGGGACGAACGGAAGAGCAAAAGCGAGAATTGTCACGATCGTTAATGCAGACCCTGCAAGAACAAGCGAGTCATGTAAGAAGCTTAACGGTGAATATTCGTGATATGGATAAAAGTTGCTTTCAAAAAGTAATAAACTAACCATTGCTGCTGACTTTCAGCGGCGCATAAATTTGAGTATTTAAGATGTCGATGAAAGAATTACTGCTCTCTTTCAAAGGGAGAATTGGTCGTAAGACTTACTGGATTTGGAATGTTTTCTACTATATAGCGATTACCGGCTTTGCTTCTGGTATCTCTGTGTTGTTCCCTGCTTACTCTTATATCCTGCTGCCAATCTTCCTATTGATGCTTGTGATCCCAGACCTTGCGGTAACCGCTAAGCGCTGGCACGACCGCAACAAGTCTAACTACTGGTTATTATTGAATGTGCCGCTAGTGCTAGGTCGCTTAGCTTCACCAATGGCAGCGACGACGACAGAATCTGTATCGCCAGTTCATATGGCGGCAACCGTTGCGGCATTAGTGTGTGGCTTATGGATTTTGATTGAATGTGGCTTGTTGAAAGGCACTGAAGGCCGCAATGATTATGGCGAAGATCCAGTGTAATCGCTGAATAATGAATAAACAAAAGGGAGCATAGAGCTCCCTTTTTTAATACCTTTCTACTCTTAGTACATTTTAGGTTCGGTATTCGGTCTAAAAGGTACGACATTTTCAGGCAGAGTTTCGTCAAAACCGCAGCGGCCTTCGAGTGCGTCTTGGAATTTACAGACCTGACAACGCAACTCCTGCATAAGCACGACATTAGCATGGTGCGGATTTTTACAACGGCTAACCACTAAGTCGATGTGACTTTGTTGAGCGCGAAGTCTGTCTTGCATCATTTCTGAAGCCGAACAAATCATCTGTTCACACATCTCGTGTTTGAATTGATTGAATGCTTTAGGATCGCTTTTCGCGAGTTGGACAAGTTCATCAAAGGGTGGCAGTTTTTGAGCGGGTTGTGGATGTGCCATCATTCCTTCCTTAGCATTAAGCGTGTTTCATATGCTTTAAGCTTAAGAAAGAAATCTGTACAAATTTTAATCTATCTGCGTTTTCTCAAAATTGAGACGGTATTAACCGATTTCCGTTAAGATAAAAATGTGGGTGTTAAGGTGTAAGTACAGCGTCGCTCGCCAGCAATGATGTGCTCTGTACGGCTCACATGGCACTCATCTTTTAGTAACTCAGTAAACACGTTGAGCTCAGATTGGCACAGGCTAGGGCAGCGAGTCGCAGCCTTGCAGATAGGGCAGTGGTTCTCAATCAAGATGTAGTGATCGTCGTGCTCTTGAAGTTCAGCCATGTAACCCTCTTCTTCACGAAGTTGAGTGAGCTTTTCAAGCTTACTGATCAGGTTATTGCAGCCAGATAGGGCAGATTGATATTGCTTGAGAGTGTGCTGTTCACGTTCGGCAGCGACCTTAGCCAGTCCTTCTTTACCAAACAGGTTCTCGACTGCATCAATGACTTGAATCGTCAGTTCACCGTGTCGGTCTGAAAATTGACCGTGGCCGTGTTGAGTAAGGGACCAATGACGAGTCGGGCGACCCACTTTTACTTTCACGTCATGAAACGCAAGAATGCCATCATCTTCCAGACTTTGCAGATGCTGCCTCGCACCCATTGTCGTCATGCCAAACTCTTCTGACAGTTGTTTCGCGGTTACCGCGCCTTGACGCTTAATGGTCTGTAAGATTTTGTCGCTTGTTTTCATACTATCCCTACCTCATGAACCTTACTATTATGAGGCAAGGTGTTTATAAAGCAAACCATTTACTATTTTGACAGTTACTGACCTATCAATAGCAATGGTGATAATCTGATAGGGCAACAAAACAAAAGGCTGATACTTGGTATCAGCCTTTGAATATTCTGTTTCACTCGATATGAGGATTACAGGATATGACCAACCACTTCTGGATCTTTACGCTCTAGGTAGTGGATAGATTTGATGCGGCGAATTGTGCGGCAGCGGCCACGGATAAGCAGAGTTTCTGTCGTTGCGATATTGCCCTGACGAGTAATACCTTCCAGCAAGTCACCCTTCGTGATACCTGTTGCTGAGAATACAACGTTGTCGCTGCGTGCCATGTCTTCCATCTTCAACACGATACCAGCAGTTACGCCCATTTCAGCACAACGCTCAAGCTCAAGTTCACCGTGCTTACGGTTCTCTTCTGTGTCGCCTTTCACTTCGTGACGAGGTAGAAGACGACCGTGCATGTCGCCGTCAAGTGCGCGAATTACAGCAGCAGAAACGACACCTTCAGGCGCGCCACCAATGCAGTACATTACGTCTACTTCGCTGTCTGGCATACACGTTAGGATAGAAGCTGCAACATCACCGTCTGGCACGGCAAATACACGAACGCCCATTGCTTGCATGTCGGCGATGATCTGATCATGACGAGGCTTAGCAAGCGTGGTTACTACTAGAGTATCGAGTGTTTTACCTAATGCTTTCGCGATGTTTTCTAGGTTTTCTGTTAGTGGTAATTCTAGGTCAATCACGCCTTTAGCGCCCGGGCCAACAACCAACTTTTCCATGTACATATCAGGCGCTTTAAGAAAGCTGCCTTTTTCGCCTGCAGCCAATACAGCCAATGCATTTGATTGGCCCATTGCTGTCATGCGTGTCCCTTCAATTGGGTCAACTGCGATATCGACTGCGTCGCCGCCTACACCTACGCTTTCGCCGATGTATAGCATAGGTGCATCATCAATTTCACCTTCGCCGATAACAATCTCACCGCTAATTTCGGTTTTGTTTAATAGGCTACGCATTACTTCTACAGCAGCGCCATCTGCAGCGTTTTTATCGCCACGGCCAAGCCACTTGTAACCAGCTAGTGCTGCACCTTCTGTGACACGAGAGAATGACATTGCTAAATCGCGTTTCATGCGGACTCCAAAATTTTCAAAGGGGGAATAGAAATTTCGCGGCGGATTTTACCATATCCAAAAGGAAACGTTTGCCTTTTTGTTTTTTGGAGATTGCTCTCGATCAATTCGTAGTGGAAAACAGTTATTATTCATCAAAATAATCGGTTTGCCGTTGTGGCGGCAATCGTTCACGTCAATATTCGGTAAAAAGCGCTGTTTTTTTCATCGAATGGCGCAAAATATCGAATATATTGAGTGTTTATCCTTGCTCTGCTGAGTAGAATGGGGAAATAAGTGGAGTGAACCTTCACCATCAAACGGATAACTTAAAGGTAGGCCAGAATGTCTTTTGAAGTACTAGAGCAGCTAGAAGCAAAAATTCAAACAGCAGTAGATACAATTGCACTTCTTCAAATGGAAGTGGAAGAGCTTAAAGAAGAGAAACAAGCACTAGCAACAGAAGCTGGTGAGCTTAAAGCAAGCCGTCACGAGCTAGAGCAAAAAACTCAGCAAATGCAGGAAGAGCATTCAGCATGGCAAGATCGCATCCGTAACCTTCTTGGTAAAATGGATGAAGTAGAGTAATTCACTCTTCAGAATTAAAAAAACGCCCGCTACTCAGTAGCGGGCGTTTTTGCTTGTATTCTTATACTTTGTTTTAGTATTCAAAGCTGAGTGAGTTACTCGACCTCTTCTTCTTCGACATCCAGATCGAGTTCTACATCTAAAGGCTCTGCAGAGAGAATGATGCCAGTGTTGTCGGCGTAGAGGTAATCTTCTGGTAAGAAGGTCACGCTACCAAAGTTCACTGGAACGTCTAGCTCACCGACACCTTCTTGACTCGCACCAACAGGGATAGAAGCCAAGGCTTGGATACCTAGGTTCATGTCTTCCAGTTCATCGACTTCACGAACGCAGCCGTAAACGACAATACCTTCCCACTCATTGTCTTCGGCAAGTAGGGCAATCTCAGCATCGATCAGCGCTTTGCGTAGTGAGCCGCCACCATCGATTAACAACACACGTCCCAGACCATCTTGTTCTAGCACGGAGCGAATCAAAGCGTTGTCTTCAAAACACTTTAATGTCGTGATCTGTCCTGCGAAGGATGCACGTCCACCGAAGTTGCTGAACATTGGTTCCACGACATCAACTTGATCCAAATATATGTCGCACAGTGCTGAAGTGTTGTATTCCATTCGTATACCTTTTGAACAATGAGCTTACTTTGAGTATATCGGTGCTTGATCCCTTTGCAATGATTAGTCTGAATTAACTCAATAGAGTTTGAGCTACGACAACCCCTGCAAACAATAGGTTAGTGACCAATGAGCATTTCACAATCACAGGCATCATTGGTGCGATCTGCGCCGGTCTTTCGGTTTCCCAAACAGCCTTGCCGTGCTTATAAACGATAATAATGCTCAGCAAAAACGGCAGGCTGATCCAGACTGGTTTTTCTTGAATCAGTAAGTAGATAGCAAACGAAGCAAGGGCGAGCCCAAGCAGTGCGAAATGATAGTGCTTAGCTCTTCGTTGTCCTAGACGAACCGCCATGGTGCGCTTACCACATTCGCTGTCGTTTTCGATATCACGCATGTTGTTGATATTGAGTACCGCAACCGCCATCAGTCCACAGCCTAAAGCCGGTAGAAATAGGCTTGGTTCAACATGACCCGTGTGCAAGAAGTAAGTCCCTGAAACGCCTAACAAGCCGAAGAATATAAACACCGATAAGTCGCCAAGGCCGATATAACCATAAGGTTTATTCCCTACGGTGTAAGCGATGGCTGCAACAATGGCTAGTACACCTAACGCGATGAAAGATAAGATACTTTCTAGCGAACTCAGTGCATGAAAAATAAGAATCAGCCCGGCAATCACGGTAAACACGATGTTGAGGATGATCGCTTGCTTCATGGTTTTCGCCGTCACCGCGCCAGATTGCATTGCACGAGTTGGCCCTAGGCGGTTTTCGTTGTCTGTGCCTTTTACTGCATCGCCATAGTCATTGGCGAGATTCGACAGAATCTGTAATAGGGTGGCGGTTAAAAAAGCCAGTAGTGCAATTGATAGAGAAAACTGACCACCGGCGAACGCTAAACTACTTCCTGTAAGAATAGAGACAAGTGCGAGAGGCAGAGTTTTTGGTCGTGCGGCATCAAGCCAAATCAGTAGAGATTGTTTCATCGTAGGTCTAATTCTTTGTAAGTCTTCGTTTCATACTGTGATTTGAGTATACGCCCATTTTTCGGGTAATAAAAAGCCCACTCGAAAGTGGGCCTTGAATTCGCTTATTAGCTGCTATTTCTTTGAGATAGAGCAATAAGTTGGAGTTTTGTGTGCTACAGGATGAAGCGGCTTAGGTCTTCATCTTCAACGAATTCACCAAGCTTCGAGTTTACGTAAGCTTGGTCAATCACGAGCGTGCTGCCAGCTTTGTCTGTTGCGTCGAATGAAATCTCGTCCATCAGGCGTTCCATTACAGTATGTAGACGACGCGCACCGATGTTTTCAGTCGTTTCGTTCACACGCCATGCTGCGTCAGCAATCTGGTTAATGCCATCTTCAGTGAACTCAATGTTGACATCTTCTGTTTTCATTAGGGCAATGTATTGCTCTGTCAGAGAGGCTTTTGGCTCAGTCAGGATACGTTTGAAGTCATTTGCTGAAAGTGCTTCAAGCTCTACGCGGATTGGCAGACGACCTTGTAGCTCAGGGATCAGGTCTGATGGCTTAGCCACTTGGAATGCACCGGATGTGATAAACAAGATGTGGTCAGTTTTAACCATGCCATGCTTGGTTGATACTGTGCTGCCTTCAATAAGAGGCAGTAGGTCACGTTGAACACCTTCGCGAGATACGTCTGGGCCTGAGCTGTCGCCACGCTTACAGATTTTATCGATTTCATCGATGAATACGATGCCGTTGTTTTCAGCGTTGAAGATCGCGTTCTCTTTTAGCTCTTCTTGATTCACAAGCTTTGAAGCTTCTTCTTCTGTCAGTGCCTTGAATGCATCTTTGATTTTCATCTTGCGCTTTTTCTTGGTGTCGCCAGCTAGGTTTTGGAACATGCCTTGTAGCTGGTTCGTCATCTCTTCCATGCCAGGAGGTGACATGATTTCAACGCCCATTTGTGGTGCGGCTACATCGACTTCGATCTCTTTGTCGTCTAGCTTACCTTCACGCAGCTTCTTGCGGAAAATCTGGCGAGTGTTTGAAGATGTGGTGTCTTCAGTTGATTGCTCGTTCTGACCCCAGGCATCACGTGCTGGTGGCAGAAGCGCATCAAGAATACGTTCTTCGGCTTGCTCTTCAGCGCGGTATTGTACTTTTTCCATCGCTTGTTGGTGCGTCATCTTGATTGCAACGTCCGTTAGGTCACGGATGATGGTCTCAACTTCTTTACCCACGTAGCCAACTTCGGTGAACTTAGTCGCTTCTACTTTGATGAAAGGCGCGTTTGCTAGTTTCGCTAGGCGGCGAGCAATTTCAGTTTTACCTACACCCGTTGGGCCAATCATTAGGATGTTCTTTGGTGATACTTCAACACGCAGGCTTTCTTCAAGTTGCATACGACGCCAGCGGTTACGCAGTGCAATGGCAACTGAACGCTTAGCGTTGTCTTGGCCGATAATGTGGCGATTGAGTTCGTGAACAATTTCGCGAGGAGTCATTTCAGACATGGTTTTTCCTTAATTCTTTAATCACTGTTGAATACAACGTTATTTATGGAAGCGCTCGTTACTCTGGCTTTGGCAGCTCAACGGTGCTTTCTAGTTCTTCAATAGTGTGGTGATGGTTGGTGAATACACAGATATCGCCCGCAATGTTCAGCGACTTTTCTGCGATTTCACGCGCATCTAAATCAGTATTTTCTAATAGTGCCGTAGCGGCTGCTTGAGCGAAGTTACCGCCTGAACCGATCGCAATCAGGTCGTTCTCAGGTTGAACTACGTCACCGTTACCAGTGATGATCAGTGAAGCGGTCTCATCCGCTACTGCTAACAGTGCTTCTAACTTACGTAGAGCACGGTCACTACGCCAATCCTTCGCCAGCTCAACGGCAGCTTTGGTTAGGTGGCCTTGGTGCATTTGTAGTTTGCTTTCAAATTTTTCGAATAGCGTGAAAGCATCAGCGGTACCGCCAGCAAAACCAGCCAGTACTTTGTTGTTGTATAGGCGACGTACTTTGCGGGCATTGCCCTTCATTACAGTATTGCCTAGAGATACTTGTCCATCACCCGCGATGACGACTTTATTATTACGACGTACAGATACAATGGTAGTCACGAGTAGGGCCTCTTAATATTTCTTATCTTTGGGTATAAAAAGTATATGAGGATGGTGCTCGGATAATTCAAGGAAGGTCGAGTGATGTCGCGCAACTTATCGGCGGAAGTTGTAAGGAAATTTGGCTAAAGGGGGAGGGATAAAAGAAAACCTCCACAATGGGAGGCTTTCGGTGTTTGTTTTTCGGCTTTTACTAAGACAGAGACTGCCGCTGAATCTAAAACTATTCGGTGTCTTTCCAAATAGCACAAGGTTCGATTTTCGCTCGTTGTAGCTTATGGCGATCGCGTTCTGCGTCACGCTTCAACTTGTATGGCCCTAAAACCACGCGGTACCAGCTACTGCCATCTTTCTTGCGGATCTCACTCGAGATACCTTGGAAGGCAATATCCAACTTACGTGCTTCTGCCTGCGACGAGGTTTTGTAAGCGCCACACTGCATGATGTAAGGGATCTTAGAGATCTGTTGCTCTTTGGCTTTTACTTCAACCTCTCGGCTTGGCAGCGTTTCAACGTAGTCCCACTTCTCTTCAGGAGGCGGCGGAATCACTTTTGCTGGTTTCGGCTTAGGTTTGGGTTTAGTTACCACTGGAGTTGCTGCTGGCGGCTCAGGATCATTACTCAATAGGTAAAGTCCGTAACCAAAACCACCGGCAAGGAGGATCGCCAAAAGACCACTGCGCCAAGGTTTACGGCGAGGGGCTTGTTTTTTGGTCGGCTTTTTGGTGCCACGACCGCGCTTTACATAATCTCTATTAGCCACAAGACATTTCAATAGTTGCTGATTCTGTCCTCATGGTAATCCAGATTGCGCGAGGATAATAGTGCAGAAATGGAAGCGGCACATCAAAATGTGCCGCAGATTTATAAGGGTATTTCTGAGGGTCACATTCGAGGTGGCGCTGTACTGCCTCGAACGACCAATTTAGCTTCAAGCAGACGCGAACCTGCTTGCACATCATTGCCTTTAAGTAGATCTAGCATCATCAACATCGCTTGACGTCCAATTTCGTAACGAGGTTGAGATATGGTGGTTAGCGGTGGATCGCAGTATTGGGCGAATTGGATGTCATCGAAGCCGACAATCGACAGGTCTTGAGGAACGCGTAAGCCGAGCTTCTTCGCTTCTTGAATTGCACCAATGGCCATCGCATCGTTGTGACAGAAAATAGCGGTTGGCTGTTCAGGAAGTGCCAGTAATTGGCGAACCGCTTGAGCGCCCGCTTCAAAGGTGAAGTCGCCGACTGTGCTGTAAGCTGGATTCATCGATACTCCGGCACGACGCAGGGCTTGTTGGTAGCCTTGTTGGCGGAACTTACACAGCGTTGCTGATACTGGTCCTGAAATTTGAGCGATACGTTTATGACCTAACTGAGCGAGGTAGTTAACCGCTTCGAATGCAGAGGTCAGGTTGTCGATGTGTACCGTAGGCAGCTCAAGCTCAGGGGCAAACTCACACGCCATTACCATCGGCGGTAAATTCTTTTGCTCAGGCTTGCTGACATCAAACGGATGGTCAGTGCCAAGCAGCAGCATGCCGTCAGCTTGTTTGGTGAAAACTAAGTTAACAAATGAAGACTCGCGCTTCTTTTGCTGGCCGCTATCACCCAGTAGAACAAGGTAATCATTTTCTACTGCGGCATCTTCGATACCACGAATGATCTCGGCGAAATAAGGGTCACAGATATCAGGAACGATAGTGATGATGGTTTTTGATTCGTTGCGACGTAAGTTTCTAGCTAATGTATTGGGTGAGTATCCAGCTTCAAGTACGGCTGTTTCGACTCGTTTTCGAGTTGAAACTGAGACTTTCTCAGGGTTCATCAATGCACGTGATACTGTGGCTGTTGAGACGCCTGCTAGCTGGGCAACATCCTTCATTGTCGCCATAAATTAAACCCTCTTTTAAGTTCCTTTATCGCCTAAGTATCTAAGGCGTGAATAATAAATGTAATCGAATAGATATTATGAAAGTGTTGCTAACACTTTTTTTATTGCAATATTTTATTCGTTTAATCCGTGTAAAGTTACGGCTAGATTAACAAAAATCACATGACTAGTGTGAAGTTGCTCACGAGAAATATGAAATATTTGTGAACAAACTTATCATTAGTTTTAACCCGAAGGGGTTTAGCTTAAATCTTGCGGCTCTATATCGAGTGACCAACGAACTTTTTTCGCGGCGGGTAACATATTAATTGCCGGCTTAGCGCTCATTAATAGCTTCTGCATTAATGAACGAGTCTGTGTTTGTAAAATCAATTGCCAGCGAGATTTACCCGCTCGCTTCGCCAGTGGTGCAGGGGTTGGCCCTAACACCATGCAATATTGGTCAAACAGTGGGTGTGACTCCAGTGTATGACGAACCTGACGCAAGAACTCTTCCACCAAGCGTGTGTCATTCGCTTCTGCTCTAAACAGAGTCATAAAGGTATAAGGCGGTAACATTGCCTGCTTACGCTCTGCCAGTGCGGTCTGAGCAAAGTGGTTGTAGTCTTTGTGAAGCAAGGCTTGCAGTAACCCATGTTCTGGATGGTGAGTTTGTAAGATCACCTCTCCGGGCTTACTTGCTCGCCCTGCGCGTCCTGCTACTTGGATGAATAGTTGGGCAAGACGTTCAGACGCTCGGAAGTCACTACTATATAAAGAGCCATCGACATCCAATAACGCCACAAGTGTCACGTCAGGGAAGTGGTGGCCCTTAGCGAGCATCTGTGTGCCGATTAAAATTTGGTATTCACCTTTACGAATCGACTCTAGTGCGCTTTCTAAGCTGCCTTTACGGCGGGTGCTGTCGCGGTCAATGCGAATGGTTTTGTATTCAGGGAATAATTGGCCAAGTTGAGCTTCTAATTGCTCGGTACCGACACCTACCGTTACTAAGTTCGCTGAACCACAACCTTGGCAATTGTGCACTATATGCTGCTGGGAACCGCAGTGGTGGCAGCGCATTTCATTGCTGTATTGGTGATAGGTGTAGTAAGCATCACAACGTTTACATTCGGCTGTCCAGCCACAATCGTGACACATCAATGCGGGAGAGAATCCACGACGATTGAGAAACAGCATCACTTGGTTACCTGCTTTGAGGTGTCTTTGCATTTCTGCAATCAACGACGCAGACAAGCCACTTTCTAAATATTCACCCTTAACATCCAACACCTTATTGGTGGTCGGCAGTGCGACACCTGCACGTGAAGTAAGAGTAAGATAACTGTATTTGCCTATCTGAGCGTTGTGCAGAGTTTCAAAGGCCGGAGTCGCCGAGCCTAACACAACCGGGATCTGCGCTTTATGAGCACGCATGATAGCCACATCGCGAGCGTGGTAGCGCAGACTATCTTGCTGTTTGTAAGAGGCATCGTGTTCTTCATCGACAATGATAATGCCCAAGTCTGCAAATGGCGTGAACAGAGCTGAACGGGTACCAATCACTATGCCTGCTATCTTATCGCGAGCCGAGAGCCACGCATTTAGGCGCTCTGAATCGTTGAGACCGGAGTGGATAACCTCAACAGGTACATTGAAGCGTCGCTTAAAGCGATTAATCGTTTGAGGGGTTAGGCCAATCTCGGGCACTAACACTAACGCTTGTTTACCTTGGTCGAGAATCGGTTTGATCATATTCAGGTAAACTTCAGTCTTACCTGAGCCAGTAACGCCCTCTAACAGGAAACAACCAAAGGCGGTCTGGCTATTTACGGTCGCAATCGCAATAGCTTGCTCAGCATTGAGCTTAGGTTTGTCTTGGTCGTTTTCAAGATCCACTGGCCACGGCTGACGTTTCGGCTTCTTCTCTACCGATTCAATCCAGCCTTTCTCTTCTAACGTCTTGAGGACTGCGCTGCCAACCTCTTCATCAATGAACTCTTGATGAGGAACTGGGCCGTGCTCAAGCATGTGCATTACTTTGGCTTGTTTGACCGCGCGACCAAAGCCCTGCATCAGCTGGTCTCTGCCTGATGGCGTTAACTGCCACTCAACCAAAGTTGCGAAGTCTGCGGCTTTGCCTTTACGTAAAGCGCTTGGTAGGGCGTTAGCAAAGGTTTCGCCAAGTGGGTACTGATAAAACTGACTGCACCACATTAATAGTGAATAGACAGATTCCGGCCAAACTGGCTGATTATCTAATAGGGCTTTAATGGGTTTGAGTTTGTCTAGATCGAATTCTGATTCGTTAACCAGAGCCGTTACAATACCGGTTAAGGTTTGTCGTCCAAAAGGCACAGAGACTCGTCCACCAATAATTGGGAATAGGTGGCTAGGAATCTTGTAATCGAACTGCTTGTCGAGTGGAACAGGCAGTGCCACGCGGGCAATCATTGGACGCATAAAGGGATGGCTTTATCTGAGTTGACGAGAGCGAACAGTCTAATGGATAAGGCGCTTAAATTCGAGAAGCAGTTTGGATGAGCGTCGTGAGTTAACTAATGACGGCAATGGAAGCCCGAAATATCAAGCTGATAAGGGAGAGAAAAATACTATTGGTGAAAAATGTATCAAATCAGTTGATCCTGTCTTATAGATTCATTACTATACTGCGCCTTAAAGGTATGGCTTTATCGCGATTCGTGGTGCAGCGGTGTCTTTATTTATTTTTTAACAACGTGTGGTGTCCGGCTTAGAATCGGATGGCGACACGGCCTAATTGAGGTTTTCCCATGAAAGTTGGTATCCACCCAGAATACAAAGCAGTTACTGCTACTTGTTCTTGCGGCAACACATTTGAGTTCAACTCAACGCTAGCAAAAGAATCAATCCACCTAGACGTATGTGACAAATGTCACCCGTTCTACACTGGTAAGCAACGTATCGTAGATACGGGCGGCCGTGTTGATCGCTTCAACAAGCGTTTCGGTGCTCTTTCTAGCAAGAAGTAATTCTCGCTATTTAGACATGAAAAAGGACACTTCGGTGTCCTTTTTGGTTGCCTGCTATCTGAGAAAGCACTGACTTTCATTCAAGTTTCAATCCCGCCTAACGATAACTTTTTTCTCTTTCTATTGTAGAGCAACTCCTTGCTTATCTCTCGCCACTAAAATTCCGTTCGAAAGTTCAACAGGCGACAGTAATTTCAACTGCTCACTGGTCTTATTAGTAGTGAAATCTCGTTTTTTCATGAGACAGAGGCTTTTACCACCTAGGAACTTTGAAGTACATCCATTAACATGAACAAGATCCCCCAAATAATAATATCCTAGGAACCTACACCTATGTCTGAAGACAGCCGCCAAGATCAATCCTCTCAAGAATTATCGCCTCAAGAACAATTCCGTCAGCAAGCTCTTGATTACCATGAGTTCCCAATTCCTGGCAAAATTGCCGTAGAACTGACGAAGCCTGCAAACTCTGCAGAAGACCTAGCACTTGCATACAGCCCAGGCGTAGCCGAGCCTGTTCGCGAGATCGCACAGAACGTCGATAACGTTTATAAGTACACAGGTAAAGGCAACATGGTTGCAGTTATCTCTAACGGTACAGCGATTCTTGGCCTAGGTAACCTTGGTCCTATTGCTTCTAAACCTGTTATGGAAGGTAAAGCGCTCCTGTTTAAGCGTTTTGCTGGTTTAGATTCTATCGATATTGAAGTAAAACACCGCACAATCGATGAGTTCGTTGATACGGTTGCGAATATCGCAGATACATTCGGCGGTATTAACCTGGAAGACATCAAAGCACCAGACTGTTTTGAGATTGAACGTCGCTTGATTGAACGTTGTGATGTTCCGGTATTCCACGATGACCAACACGGTACTGCGATTGTGACAGCAGCGGGTATGCTGAACGCGATCGAACTTCAAGGTAAGAAACTTGAAGAGTGTAAGATCGTTTGTTTAGGTGCTGGCGCAGCTGCGGTTGCTTGTATGGAACTACTGATTAAGTGTGGCGCTCAGCGTGAAAAAATCTACATGCTTGACCGTAAAGGTGTGATCCACACTCGTCGTGATGACCTAAACG